>JACRHF010000009.1 GCA_016217665.1 Nitrospirota bacterium
GATCCTGCAGGCCCAGTCAGAGAAGAACGGGTTTATATACGGCTCCGGGGTCCTTGAGACCCTGCCGGACGGTTTTGGTTTCCTGCGGGCGCCGGACTATAACTACCTGCCGGGTCCTGATGACATCTATGTCTCTCCATCTCAGATCAGGCGGTTTAACCTGAGGACAGGGGATACGGTTTCAGGCCAGATACGCCCCCCGAAGGAATCTGAAAGATACTTTGCCCTCCTCAAGGTAGAATCCATTAACTATGAAGACCCTGAGATAGCACGGGATAAGATCCTGTTTGACAACCTGACCCCGATATTTCCAACAGAAAAGATCAGGCTCGAATATGATCCGGACGACTACTCCACAAGGGTTATGGAACTTATCACCCCGATAGGTAAGGGGCAGAGGGGGCTTATCGTGGCGCCGCCCCGCACAGGCAAAACCATGCTGTTGCAGTCCATAGCCAAGGCGATCGCTTCAAACCACCCGGAGATCGTCCTGATAGTCCTCCTGATAGACGAAAGACCGGAAGAGGTGACGGATATGCAACGCCAGGTGAAGGGAGAGGTAGTGAGCTCGACCTTTGATGAACCGCTTCAGCGCCATGTCCAGGTCGCAGAGATGGTGATAGAAAAGGCCAAAAGGCTGGTAGAACATAACAAAGACGTTGTGATCCTCCTCGACAGTGTTACACGTCTTGCGAGGGCCTATAATGCCGTGATCCCCCCCAGCGGCAAGGTTCTGTCCGGCGGACTCGATTCGAATGCGCTCCAGCGGCCCAAGAGATTCTTTGGTGCGGCGCGCAATATCGAAGATGGGGGGAGTTTAACGATTATTGCCACGGCCCTTGTCGATACGGGAAGCAGAATGGATGACGTTATCTTTGAAGAGTTTAAGGGAACGGGCAATATGGAACTCCATCTCGACAGGAAATTAGTGGAGAGGAGGATATTCCCTGCCATCGATATCAATGCTTCCGGGACCCGGAAGGAAGAGCTCCTCGTCAGCAGGGAGGACTTAAACAGGATGTGGATCCTTCGTAAGGTCCTCAATCCGCTCAGTACTGTGGAGACCCTGGAATTCTTGCTGGACAAGCTAAAAGGGACAAAGACCAATAGAGATTTTCTTGACTCCATGAACCGTTAAATAATATAGTATAATAATTGATAGTATAATAATTGAAGGAGGAAACAGAATTATGAAACCGGAAATTCATCCATCCTATGAAGAGACGATAATCACATGTGCCTGCGGAGAGGTGATCCAGACACGTTCTACTATGAAAAATTTAAAGGTAGAGATATGTTCCAAATGTCACCCCTTCTATACAGGGACGCAGAAGATCGTGGATACTGAAGGCAGGGTGGAAAGGTTCAGGAAGAAGTACGGCACTAAGAAGTAGCAAGGAATTATAGGGTTCGAGGATTCAAGGGTCCGAGGGGGCGAGTGGAAGAAATTTTCACTTGAATCCTCGACCCTCTGACCCCTTGAACCCTATAATTGTTTTAAGAGAGGATATCAATGGCCGTTATACTGGAAGAAGAAATTTTTAACCGCCTCAATGAGATCATAGAGAAGTATAATATGATGGGGTATCTCCTCATTGACCCTAAGATTATTTCGAACAGGGGAGAGTTTCAGCGTATTGTCAGGGAGCAGGGGGAGCTGACCCCTATCGTGAACAAATACAATCATTACAGAGAGGTGCTTAGAAAGCTGAACGAGACTGAGGAGATCCTTGAAGATATCTCTTCTGAACAGGAGATGAAAGAACTGGCCCTGGAGGAGAAGGATGCATTGGCGGAAGAGCTGAGAGGACTCGATGAAGAGTTGAAGCTTCTCCTCCTTCCCAGGGACCCCCATGATGAGAAAAACATCATCATGGAGATACGGGCAGGCGCCGGGGGAGAAGAGGCGAGTCTCTTTGCGGCAGAATTGTTCAGGATGTATATGAAGTATGCAGAGAAAAACAGGTGGAGGGCGGATATCCTGAGCTCAAGCTATACAGGCCTTGGAGGGATCAAAGAGATTATATTATCGTTGGAAGGTAAAGGGATATACAGCAGGATGAAGTTTGAGAGCGGTGTCCACAGGGTTCAGAGGGTGCCTGCGACTGAGGGATCAGGAAGGATACATACCTCAACCATTACGGTGGCGGTGCTCCCGGAGGCAGAAGAGGTGGACATCGCTATAGATCCGAAAGACTTGAGGGTCGATACATTTTGTGCCTCCGGTCCGGGGGGGCAGGGGGTAAACACGACATACTCCGCAGTCCGGATAACCCATATCCCTTCCGGGATGGCTGTTTCCTGTCAGGATGAGCGCTCACAGATCAAGAACAAAGAGAAGGCGATGCGTGTGCTGCGCTCCCGCCTGCTTGAAAAGAAGGAGTCAGAGGAGAGGGCCAAAAGGGCCCAGGAGAGGCGCGGTCAGGTAGGCACAGGCGACAGGAGCGAGAAGATCAGGACCTATAACTTTCCCCAGAACCGTATTACCGACCACAGGATCGGTCTCACCCTCCACAGATTGGAGAGTGTTCTGGAAGGGGATTTGGATGAGATGATCGATGCCCTGATTTCGGCGGATAATGCAGAGCGTTTAAAGGGGTTGTGAGTGGATAAGGTACTCATTACCGGCGGAAGAAAATTACAGGGCGAAGTCGAGATCAGCGGCGCAAAAAATTCCGCACTACCCATCATCGCATCTACAATTCTTTCTGTAGACGAATGTGTCCTCAGCAATGTCCCTCTCTTAAAAGACATCCAGACCATCAAGAAACTCCTGGAGTGCATGGGTGCGCGCATCAAGCGGGAAGGCGACACCCTTGATGTCAATACAAAGGATTTGAAGAGCTGCGAGGCGCCTTATGAATTGGTAAAGACGATGCGCGCCTCGGTCCTTGTGCTAGGGCCGCTTGTGGCACGGTTCGGTGAGGCAAGGGTATCCCTTCCGGGCGGGTGCGCTATAGGGACAAGGCCGATCAATCTTCATATTGCAGGTCTTCAGAAGATGGGCGCAGAGGTAGAGATCAAGCACGGTTATGTGGAGGTCAGGGCAAAGCGGCTCAAAGGGGCAAAGATATATTTTGATATCTCTACGGTTACAGGGACGGAAAACCTCATGATGGCGGCGGTCATTGCAGACGGTGTCACTGTCCTGGGAAATGTGGCCTGCGAGCCTGAAGTGGTGGATCTGGCGAATTTCCTCACGAAGAGGGGTGCCAGGATACGGGGCGCCGGGACAGACACCATCATTATCGAAGGGGTAGCAAGGCTCAGCGGCGGTTCTTACGAGGTAATGCCGGACAGGATAGAGGCCGGCACTTACCTCGCCTGCGGGGCCATTACCGGCGGGGATGTGACCGTGAAGAGATGCATCCCTGCCCATCTTGAGGCTGTTTTGGCCACACTCAGGGCAGCAGGGTTAAAGACAGAGGTCACTTCTGATAGTATAAGGGTGATTGCAGATAATGGGATAACGGCCGTGGATGTGAGGACAATGCCTTATCCAGGCTTTCCGACAGATATGCAGGCCCAGATCATGGCGCTGATGACCATCGGCAGGGGACTGAGTGTCATCACAGAGACCATATTTGAGAACAGGTTTATCCATGTCCCTGAGTTAAGAAGGATGGGCGCTAATATCAAACTGCAGGGGAATTATGCGATTGTAGAGGGTGTAAAAAGTCTGACCGGGGCTCCGGTCATGGCTACGGACCTGCGTGCGAGCGCCTCTCTGGTCGTGGCCGGTCTTGTGGCAGAGGGGAAGACAGAAATACACCGCATATACCATCTGGATCGCGGGTATGAGCGCATGGAGGAGAAGCTGTCACAGATAGGGGCAGATATCGTGAGGGTGAAGTAATTGACGCTGAAAGAGATGAAAATGATTCCACTGACGATAGCCTTGCCAAAGGGGAAGCTCCTTGAGCCTTCCATCAAGCTCTTTGATGCCCTGGGCCTTGTGCCGGAGGAGGTCAAGGATGCGGGCCGCAGGCTGATCTTTGAATCCGGCAGGCATGCCCTGACCTACCTGGTAGTCCGTCCGACGGATGTCCCGACTTACGTGGAATATGGGGCGGCAGATATCGGGATAGTCGGGAAGGATATGCTGCTTGAGCAGGAGAAGGACCTTTATGAACTCCTGAATCTGCGATTTGGATATTGCAGGGTGGTTGTGGCCGGCCCGAAGGAGTCCATAGAACCCTATAAAAACGGGAATATAGTTAAGATCCGCGTTGCCACAAAATATCCCAGGATTACAGAGAAGTTCTTCGGGAGTCAGGGGGTCCACGCCGATATCATCAAGCTTTACGGATCAATAGAGCTTGCCCCGCTGGTGGGACTCTCTCACGTGATCGTTGATCTGATTTCTACCGGCAGGACATTAAAGGAAAACAATCTTGAGGTCATTGAGACGGTTACAGACTCAACGGCAAGACTGATAGCGAACAGGGCAAGCCTTAAATTAAAGTACGACAGGATCAATGATATCGTTGATAAACTCAGGAAGGTGATCTCCAAGTAAAAAACCATGAGCATGAAAATGTCATTCCCGCGCGAGCGGGAATCCAGAACGCAGGCAGGGGTCTGGATTCCCACTTTCGTGGGAATGACGGGTATGTAGAGGTATTCTCGAGTGAACCCTTTGAAGATCGTACAAACCGACAGCCCGCAGTTTAAGCTTGTGCGAAACAGGCTTGTCAACAGGGGGATATCGTATGGGAGATCCATAGAATCCTCTGTTGAAAAGATTATCGAGGATGTGCGCGTTCATGGAGACAGGGCGCTTATCCGGTATACGAAGAAGTTTGACAGGATTTCTTTGACTTCAACGACACTGCGTGTCAGCCAGAAGGCCATTAAAGATGCCTATTCTAAGGTGGCCCGCAGCGAAGTGAAAGACATGGAATATGCGGCCGGGCGGGTCCGGGATTTTCATAGGCACCAAAGGGTCTCAGGCTGGCAGTATACCGCGGGAGGGGTTTCACTGGGGCAGAGGGTCACACCTCTTGAGCGGGTAGGGGTCTATGTGCCGGGGGGGAAGGCGGTATACCCCTCGACTGTCCTGATGAGCGCTATCCCTGCAAGGATTGCCGGGGTCAAGCAGGTCATCATCTGTACTCCAACCCCGAAGGGGGAGATCAATCCCTGTATCCTTGTAGCGGCCGATATAGCCGGTGTCGATGAGATATATACGGTCGGCGGAGCCCAAGCCGTGGCTGCCATGGCCCTTGGCACAGAGACAATCCCGCGCGTTGACAAGATCGTTGGACCTGGCAACATCTACGTTGCCATGGCAAAAAAACTTTTATTCGGTCATGTCGATATCGACATGATTGCAGGCCCCAGCGAGATACTGATTATTGCAGACGATACGGCAGATCCATCCTTTGTGGCCATGGACCTGTTGTCTCAGGCCGAACATGATGAAGAGGCCGTGGCCATACTGATGACGCCATCCGGGGCATTCGCAGATCGGGTCTTACAGGACATGGAATCGGGTATGAGAAAATTGCCCCGCAGGAAGGTAATACAACAATCCCTGAAGAACTATGGGCTGGTTATCGTGACAAAGGATTTGAAGGAGGCTGTTGGACTTTCGAATGAGATTGCGCCTGAGCACCTGTCCATCCAAGTATCGCGGCCTATGGAGCTGTTAAACGATATCAGGAATGCAGGTGCGATATTCCTTGGGAGTTTTACTCCTCAGACACTGGGGGACTATGTAGCAGGCCCTAACCACACCTTGCCGACAGGCGGGACCGCACGGTTTTTTTCCCCGCTGATGGTGGATGACTTTATCAAAAGGTCCAGTGTCATCAGGTATAGCAAGGGCGGATTAAAGAGAGACGGAGGTGTTGCCGCACGGTTTGCCGAAATCGAAGGACTTGATGCCCACAGCGAGGCTGTAAAAATAAGGATGAGACGAAGATAGAGGGGAATGTAAAGATATGACCAGAAAGACCTCCATAAAAAGGAAAACTTCTGAGACCAACATAAAACTGGGATTTTCTATTGATGGTAATGGTAAAGGAAAGGTCAACACAGGCATCCCCTTCCTCGACCACATGCTGACCCTCTTTGCAAAGCATGGACTGTTTGATCTCAACATAGAAGCCACGGGTGACTTAGAGGTAGACTATCACCACACCGTAGAAGATATAGGCATTGTCCTGGGGAAGGCTATAACCGAGGCGGCCGGGGACAAGAAGGGGATCAGGCGTTACGGCAGCGCGTTACTACCTATGGATGAGACACTCGCATCCGTGGCCCTCGATATCAGCGGCAGGCCATACCTCGTTTATAATGTCCCCCTCCCCCGGCGAGGGAAAATCAGGGAATTTGATGCCGGTCTTGTGGAGGACTTCTTCCAGGCCCTCGTCAATAACAGCGGCATGACCCTCCACATTAACCTAAGGTACGGACGCAACATCCACCATATCTTTGAGGCGGTATTCAAGGCCTTCGGAAGGGCGCTCGACGAGGCCACCTCCATTGACGGCAGGGTGAGTGGAGTGCCGTCAACCAAGGGAAGGCTATAAGCCCTGAAAAGCCTTCAAGAGGATAGAGGTATTCCCGATCTCATTTGCAATAACCTGCCGGATGCTTTCCGGGCTTTCCTTGCCGGCGTCCTTTGCCTTGTTGATCACCTCATTGGTTGCAAGGTGCAGGAATCCCTCTAAGAACCCATTATCCTGAACCTGTTCCGACAACTCCTTCACATACTTCTCCGGACAGGAGAGTATCTTGATATCCGATACATGACCTCCTTTATCATAGCCTACGGCAAGGCCGATGCTGCCATGTTTGTATTCAATCGCCTGGATAAACAGAATTCCCAGCAGATCCCCGCTGTTTCCTTTTGAGATGAAATAGGTATAGGTCCCTTCAGAAGGAGAATAGCCCCACTGTTTTATGGCCTCACTCACTTTTTCCTTTTTCAGAACCTCTTTCCTCTTTAAGATCTTTCCCCCTCCCGGCAGCAGGGTCTTCAGGGCATCCGCCTCTTGCATGAAGACCTTGCCAGGACCGCCATGCCCTTTATGGGCAAGGGCTGTTCCTGTGCTGATAAGCGGGATAATCAATAAAAAACTGGTAATGATAATAGCCTTGTGAAAATACCTTCGCCGCATGTCTTGCCTCCTCTCATCTCCGGATATATTTTTCTGGTTCTTTTTCAAACTTTTCTTTGCAGCCCTTCGCGCAAAAATAGTAGGTCTTTCCCTTGTAATCCGCCTTAGCAGCGGCCTTCTCTTCGTTTACGGTCATCTTGCAAACCGGATCAATCGCCATGGCGTCACCTCCTTTCTGTTACCCCTTTCTGAGCCACAGATCATAGAGTGCTACCAAACTGATCGTTGCAATGCCTGCGCCGCTGCCGATTCCGCTGATGAAGGGGATTACTGCAAAAGTGTGTGATACGAATCTCACCAGAAATAATCCCCCGATATCAAGAGAGAGGAATAGAAATAGTAAGGAGAGCAGGATTATCTTCCAGCGCTCGCCCATCGCAGACAGGGTCAATATTGCGGCAAGACTTATAAAGAGCAGAGAGAACCCAAGGATATGGATATGCCCTAACTGGACGATCTCCTGAGGGGTGATGGATGACTCTCCCTTTTTAAGGGGCTCCTCATGATGTTCTATGACGACCTCTTCTTCCACAAATCCCTTTTCCTCTATCTCCTGAGCCTCACCTTTTGTCAGGGAATGGTCTTCATAGTGTTCAGCGATTGATTCTATGGTAGTTCCTACGGCAAGCCTGGTATTGAGCACTGCCAGGATATAGCCGTACCATAACAGGATCAGGAAAAGGGTGACCGCTATCCTTCCGCTGAGTGGCAAAGAGTTCAGGGATATTTTCATGACCGCCCCCGGCTACAAACAAAAAAAGCCACGAAGAATCTTCCGCTCCCTGCGGTATGGAGACCTTCGTGGCCTTTCATTAATTTCTGCGATTATATTAGTACGCTAAATCAATGGAGGATTCATTCCCCCAAGTGACGATATCAAAAATATCAGACAGGGTAATCAATTGTCAAGAAATTTTTCTTGACAGATTTTTAATTATCGTGTTAAATGAAAATCATTAATGAAGAGGTGAACCTCTTCAGAATGAGAAGTAAGCGAAGTAAAGATAGGCAAGAATCGAGGCCATGAAGGTCAAATATCCGCAAGAAGCGGATGACGTTCATGGCTTTTTTTGTTGTTGGTACCAGGAGACCATGGAGGTTTCTGCAGAGCTCGCCTGGAGGGTGGGTTCAAACCTTTATGGTCTTTTTGTTTTTATGGACAGTAATATTAACCTTGTAAGGAAAGGAGAAGAGAGATGATCAGAAAAAAAACAATCCTTAACCTCATGCTGGTGACACTTGCTGTAATCTCTATCTTGAGTTTCGTGTCCCTCCATCCGGCGATAGCACATTCTAAAGAGGAGGCTGATAGTGAACAGCATGGGGGAGTCCAAACCCGGGAAGAGGGTTCGGTTCAACGTCCCCCAACTGAAGAGCATCATGAAACCGCTGGAGAGCTGGGTCACAAGCTTCACCCGATCCACGCAGCCAATCAGGCCAGGATTTACGGTTGGCTTACGGCCATCGCACAGGGGACAATAGGAAATAAAGATGGCTCCGGCAAAAAAAATGACAGGGCCGAGGGATCTCTCTCTGGGGACATATTCTATGAGGCAAGCCTGAATGAGAGTGGACGCTTTACAATCCACCTCGATATTCAGCAGGGAGAAGGCATCACCCATACCCCCGGATTATTTACCTCCCCTAATGGAAACCCCACAGGTCCCAACAACGATATTGAATCTTTTAATAATGACCAGGTCCACTTGGATGAGGCATGGTATGAGACGACTCTGGCCGATGGGAAGTTGACCCTGACACTCGGTCAGCTTGATCCGACGGTCTATTTTGATACCAACAATTATGCCAACAATGAGCGATTTCAGTTTATTGCAAACCAGTTCAGCAACAACCCGACATTAGAGTTTGGAGGGACCGGGAATTTCTACGGGGCTGGATTCCGGCTGACCTATTTTCCCTCGGATCTGATAGACATAACGCTTGGTGCCATAGATGGTGATGGGGATTATAAGGAGATGTTTGATCGCCCCTTTGTAATCGCCGAGGTGGATCTGAAACCAAAATTGGCCGGGAAGGAAGGGAATTATCGGTTCTATGCCTGGCAGAACTCGCTCCCGCATTATAGACTGGATGGAGATGGGAACCCAGCCTTTGTCACTTCAGTAGGCAATCCGTCAGAAAACCCTTCAACAGAGTTGATCGCCGACAAGAACTCTGGCTTCGGCATCAACCTCGATCAGGTCCTCACGGACAACCTGGGTCTCTGGGCCCGCCTGGGTATTCAGGACGGGGATGTATCCCAGTTTGACAGGCATGTCAGTGCGGGCCTCCAGATCTCCGGTGCCACCTTTTTTAACCGGACAGAGGATGTGATAGGTGTCGGGCTTGCCCTCAACATGATCAGCGATGCCTACAAAGATATTTCAGGTCTGGACAGCAACGAGCTTTATGCCGAGGCCTACTACAATATCGCTGTAAAAGAGGGTTTTCAGGTGACACCGGACATCCAGTATATTGCAAATCCCGGAGGTAATAGTGATAAGGATCCATTTGTAGTCTACGGTGTCAGGGCCGGCGTGATGTTTTAAATAACCAGCTACAAGGAGGGAACAAAGATGAAAAAGACAGGATGGATGTTCCTAATAACTATAATCGTTGGATTGTACATTAGCGGCGCAGCCCATGCCCATTTCCAGATGATCATCCCGTCCGACGATATGGTTTCGCAGGAGGATAGTCGTGAGGTGAGTCTGGATGTCAGATTTACCCACCCCTTTGAGGGACATGGGATGAATATGGAAAAGCCTGTTCAGTTTGGTGTCCTTAAAGGCAAGAAAAAGATTGATCTCTTAGATGCCCTGAAGGAAGTTAAGATTAAGGACCGGAGCGGTAAGAATTTTACGGCCTTTCAAGGGAAGTATAAGATGGCAGGACCTGGCGATCATATCTTCTATGTAGAACCAAAGCCCTACTGGGAGACTGAGGAAGAGACCTTTATCGTCCACTATACAAAGGTCATTGTAAATTCCATGGGTATGGAAGAGGGATGGGACGACGAGGTAGGGCTCAAGACAGAGATCATTCCCCTTACAAGGCCGTATGGTTTATGGGCAGGAAATGTATTCCAGGGGATCGTGAAACTCAACGGCAAGCCGGTCCCCTTTTCCGAGGTTGAGGTGGAGTATTTTAATGATGAAGCCAAGGTCAAGGTGCCCGCTGATCCCATGATCACTCAGGTGGTCAAGGCGGATGCGAATGGTGTTTTCACTTATGCCATGCCCAGGGCAGGATGGTGGGGATTTGCGGCACTCAACACGGATGAGAAAACCATGAAACATGAGGGGAAGGATTATCCTATTGAAATCGGGGCTCTCTTGTGGGTCAAGACTTACAACATGAAATAGCAAATTTCTTGACAGATTTTGTGATATAGTGTTTAATAATAAACATTAACGGAGAGGTGAACCTCTTCCAGAGCAACAGATAGAAATTAAAAGGCGAATTGCAGTTCTTCTTAATAAAAAAGGCCATGTAGGCCTGAAACCCCGATGAAGGGGAGCCTACATGGCCTTTTTGTTTTGTCTAGTTGACGCCGGGGCACCCATTGCTACGAAGTAAATGCAATGGGTCGTTGGGCATTTTTGAGCGTCAACCGGGATGAGGGAGATACAATGAAGAAGATTCATTTTTTCGCAACGATCCTGTTCATATCATTTGTTTTTATTCCCAATACGTATGCCCATAAGGTGCAGATGTTTGCTTATCCAGAGGGGGATACTGTTTTTGTTGAGGGTTATTTTGCCGATGGAAAGAAGCCAAAGAAAAGTGAGGTTATGGTCTTTGACAATGGAGGGAAGGTGCTATTCAGCGGTGTGACTGATGATGAGGGGAAGTTGTCCTTTAAGATACCCCAGAAGACGGATCTGAGGATCACCTTAAATGCTGGCATGGGGCATAAGGCAGAATATACCTTGCCTGCGAGTGAATTGAATGGTAGTAATCCCCCCAACCCCCCCTTTAGTAAAGGGGGGGAGAAAAAGATGGCTTCAGATAAAGGGGAAGAAACAAAAGATGTAGTCAATCAAGGTGGAGATAAAAATGAAGCCTTGAGTAAGGCAGAATTAGCAGAAAAAGGCCAAGTCAATCACATTAGTCAACTCGATGAGGCCCAGGTTCAGGCTATCGTTGAAAAGGCCGTTGAGAGGGCTGTGGGGGAGGCCATAAAACCCCTTGTCAGAAGTTTTACTGAGATGACCCAGAAGAATTCTCTGACGACGATCATTGGGGGGATTGGTTATATATTGGGATTGATGGGGATTGCCCTTTATTTTAAATCACGTAAGGGTTCTCAGAGTTAGAAAAGGAGATAGGGTAAATGCATATCGCTGACGGTATTTTATCGGCGCCGGTATTAGCCGCAGGATTTGGCGGGACAGCTATATTAGCCGCAGTCACCCTGCGGAAGATGGGGCATGAAGAGATACCCAAGGTCTCTGTGATGTCTGCGGTCTTCTTTGTAGTCAACCTGATCCACATCCCTATAGGTCCTACCAGCATCCATTTCATCATGAATGGACTTGTCGGAGTTATTCTTGGTAAAAGGGCCTTTTCTGCCATCATGCTGGGTGTTATATTGCAGGCATTCCTTTTTGGCTTTGGGGGGGTGACTGTGATCGGGGTGAATTGTGTGATGCTTGGAGGGGGGGCGTTGATTGCCTACTTTATCTGGCAGTTGAGACATCGCTTTCCTTTGGGTGACAGAGTAGAAATGATTTTTGGGGCCCTGGCCGGGGCTGCTGGCATTTTTGTTTCAGGTGTTATTCTTGCGCTGGCCTTATTTTTGACAGGTGAGGAGTTCCTGGCAACGGCCGAATATGCCCTGGCTGCTCATGTGCCGGCCCTGATCATCGAGGCCATTGTGGTGGGGGCCTGTGCCTCCTTCTTAAAGAAGACCAAGCCTGATCTTCTTTCAGGACAGGTACAGAAAGGGATTTTAAAGACCTCATGAAGGGCGTATTGAAGACGGAGAGTTGTTGTGTCGCTTGAAATAGACCGTTTTTCCCATGTCGAGTCATCCATCCAGCGCTGGGATCCGAGGATCAAAATCCTGTCCCTTGGCTTTTTTATATTCGTGGCGGCACTCCTGAAGACGATCCCTGTTGCAGTGGTCTCTCTATTGATTGCGATCATAATCATAAAGATCACGAATATCCCTTTTCACTTTGTTGCAAATAGTATAAAGTGGGTGATTATCTTTCTCGCCCCGTTCTTTTTAATCCTGCCGTTTTCTTATCCTGGTGAAGCGGCGTTCCATTTCATCGGCCTTCCATTTGCATGGGAGGGGTTTCGTTTAGCCATTGTTATTTTTACGAAGGCACTTGCTATCGTGTTAGCGACAGATGCCATCTTTGGTTCTTCCCGTTTTGATATCTCTATGATAGCGATGCAACGCTTGAAATGCCCCAGGGTTATCGTCCAGATGGTGCTCTTTACGTACCGGTATATCTTTGTCTTTATCGATGAGGTCAAGCGGATGGAAAAGGCGATGCGGTCCAAGGGCTTTGTCATGAAGGCGAACATGAATACACTTCGGACGATGGGAAACTTCGTGGGGACCCTGCTGATCCGGAGCTTTGAGCGGACAGAACGGGTCTACAGCGCCATGCTCTCCAAGGGATATCAGGGGGACCTCCATACCTTGGTTACATTTGAGGCACAAGGAAAGGATTTTGTGAAGGCCGGGCTGATTATCCTATTGACCATTGCAGTTCTTGTGACAGATATGATAAGGATCTTTCACCCTGCAACTCAGGGTTGGTATTGATAAACAGTTTATCCTAATGAAGGAGATATAGATGTCTGACAGAAATGCAATCGTAGTGGATGATGTCTATTTCACATACCCTGATGGCCGTGAGGTCCTTAAAGGGATTTCCTGCGCTATTGCCCATGGGGAGAGGGTGGCGCTCGTAGGGCCAAACGGGGCAGGAAAATCGACCTTCATGAGTCATTTAAACGGGGTCCTGATGCCGAGTCAGGGGCGTGTGATCATCGATGGCGTCGAGATTACAAAGGACAATCTCACCCAGATCCGGCGTAAGGTCGGGATTGTTTTCCAGGACCCGGATGACCAGCTCTTTTGTCCGACGGTGTTTGATGATGTCGCCTTTGGTCCGCTCAACTTAGGGCTATCAAGGGATGAGATCCACCTGCGCGTCAGGGATGCCCTGGAGATGGTGGGACTCCTGGGGTTTGAAGGGCGTCCCTCCTTTCATCTCTCCTTTGGAGAGAGAAAGCGTCTGGCGCTGGCAACAGTGCTCTCTTATCAGCCAGAAATACTGGTCTTCGATGAGCCGTCCACGAACATGGACCCTCTCAGCCGCCGCAGGATGATCGAATGGCTGAAGTCATCAGACAAGACCATCATTCTATGCACCCATGACCTCGATATCGCCCTGGAGGTCTGTTACCGGTGCATTGTCCTGACGGACGGCCAAATCGTGGCGGATGGACCAGCCTCTGATATTCTGTATGATCGCAAATTGTTAGAGGCGAACAGACTGGAGCTCCCCCTCGCGCTTCAGACCCATGAACTGCTTCACGGCATGCTGAATATTGCCAATATGGACGAAGAACATCGCACGATCATCCAGGATTTTCTCCATGCCCATCTCCATATTCATGGACCCGATCAACACCAGCATGTCCACCTGCACGCGCATGAACATGAGCATGACCATCTCCATGAGGAGATTCTTCAGGATACCCATGTCCATGATCTGAAGCACGATAAGCCCCCCTCAGGACATACCGATGTTCCGGTTCCGCACTCCCACGAAAAGGATAAAGAGAAGGATAAAGAATCAGGATTGGGGGGTCGCCTTAAGATAAGACACAAGTTATTTGGCGGGGGTGGGGGGCATTCTCATGATGGTGGGTTTCACACGCATTAGTTGACGCTGAAAAATGCGGGCACCCATTGCTACGAAGTAAATGCAATGGGTCGTGCGGCGTCAGGACTATGGATTTGAGTCTCAACGTACAGGAAAAGTACGCCTCGACTCAAATCCTCGTCCTTCCTTCGGGGTACCCATTGCGGCCGAAGGCCAATGCAATGGGTCGTGGGCATTTTTGAGCGTCAACTTCTATAGCTAACAAAGTGCATAACCCTCTAATAATTTTCCAGTCATCTTCCCTCTAATCTTAGCAGGGCCTTCTTTATTGCAATTCCACCGCTGTATCCTCCCAGACCGCCTCCACTGCTGATCACCCTGTGACAAGGGATGATGACAGGGATGGGGTTTTGACCACAGGCTGTTCCCACAGCCCTCGCGGCCTGCGGCTGTCCAATCATTTCTGCGACCTCTTGATAAGAGGCTGTTTTGCCAAAGGGTATCTTTAGCAGGGCCTTCCAGACCTTTTCCTGGAAGGGGGTTCCATGAAGATCTAACTTGCATGTGAAATCTGTTGAACCACCCTGGAAGTAATGATCAAGTTCTGATAAGACCGGATCGAAATACCGGTCATCCCGCAGGATCGCAGAGTCCCGGTATTCTGACCTCAATTCCCGCTGCAGAGAGGAGACATCTCCAAACACAATCCTGCATATCCCTCTGGGAGTCGCGGCAATAGAGAGGTCTGTCCCTAATGCGTCTACCTTCATGGATGTATACTGAAGGGCTAAATCTGCATCAATAGTTCCCTCAAACCACTTCAGCCTCTTCCTCAGTCTGACGACCTCGCCTATGACGATAATACCGGGTGGTCTGAGGCCCTCAGCCCTTACCTTCCGGGCTATATTCCTGAGGGTTCCGGTCACTGTCCTCTGTAGTTCTGTAGTCCCCCACTGGATCACGGCCGCCGGGGTGTTTGGAGACCTTCCATTCCTGATCAGATTCTCCGCAATAACCGGCAGGGTGGTGATACCCATAAATATCACGATCGTATCCACCCCAGTCGCCATCTTGTCCCAGGCTACGGAACTCTTCTTCTTAATCGCGTCTTCATGTCCAGTGATGAATGCTATTGTGGATGAATAACTCCGGTGAGTCAGCGGGATGCCGGCATACGCCGGCACGGAACTTCCTGCGGTGACGCCTGGAACCACCTCAAAGGGGATCCCGTTGCTGGCAAGAAATTCTGCCTCCTCGCCGCCCCTCCCAAATATAAAGGGATCGCCCCCTTTGAGCCTGACAACCCTCTTGCCCTCTTTAGCCTTCGTGACCATTAACCTGTTGGTCTCCTTCTGCGGCATTATCGGGCCTCCACCATGCTTGCCCATGAATATCCGTTCTGCATCAGGACGTGCAAAGGAGAGCATCTCTTCATTGGCAAGGTAGTCATAGATGATTACATCCGCCTTCTCAATGCACTCCTTCCCCTTCAGCGTAAGGAGGCCAATAGCACCAGGTCCGGCTCCGACTAAATAGACCTTTCCGGCCTTTCTATTTTTCAGCGATTTGCGCATGAGACCTCTATTATAAACCAAACAGGGCGTCGCTGTAAAAAGGATACATCAGCCGCTGGAACCCCTCGGTGGAGGGGGGCGTTTTCCCTTCGCTCCTGGCCTTCGCAGTTGACCTATCTAAGGACTCGCAGGCGGGGAAGCCTTCCAGCCCCTATCGGGCTGGCTTTTTTCGCTTCGCTCAATGCAAGCACTGCCCTCCGCCTGCTCGCCTTGATAGGTGCCCAACTGCTCTCGGCAAGTCGCTCAGGGAAAATGCCCCCCTCCACCGAGGCATTACCTGCCGCTGCACATAGTCATTATATCTTCAGGGGTATGGCTGCACAAGCGGATGTGCAAAGGAGTTGCTCCGCGGAAAAACGCAAAGGGGCCCTATCTGATAAATTTTCCTTTCAAAACAGCGGGTTTTCAGAGATGAGAGTTTGATGTTTCTCTGTGGCATTGCAGTTGCTTTATGCCTTATGTATCCCAACAAAATTTTAGACAGAAAGGAGGTGAGATTATGAAAAGGGGTCTAATGACAATAAGCTGGTTACTCTTGTTGTTCAGCATCTCCGGTACTCTACCCTATCTCAAAGGGGCTGAGGCGGCAGATAGTTCTTCCAAGGCCGCTCCATGGGTCATCAATATCAATACGGCTTCAGCAGAGGAGATAGCGGCTGTTCCCGGGCTTGGAGAGAAAAAATCAGAGGCAGTTGTGATGTTCAGAGAAAAGCATGGTCCTTTTGCGAAGATCGAGGATATTAAAAAGGTAGATGGTATTGGAGATAAGCTCTTTGAGCGGATTATGGCCTATCTCGTGGTCAAAGGGGATACCACATGGAAGTCCTCTAAAAAATAGAGGCGGGTTTAGAATCCCCGCAGCTTGCTGCGGGGATTCTATGCAGTGCAGCAGAAAAGGAGTTTCAGATGTACATAGACGATGCTTATCTCAAGCGGTATGTCAGCAGCCTTTGTATCCAGATAAAACACCGGCAGAATCCGAATCTCCATGGCCTGTTCAGGTCCGAGGATGGTTCCATGCGCTTCTATGAAGCCAGGGATTCAGTTGCCTGTCTCTCCGGCGAGGCCTATGAGTCGCAGAGATTCAGACAGCTTCAATCAAGATATCTCAGCACCATCACAAGGTTGTCCCTGTGCATTGAGATGCGTGACCCGCTTGCCAGAGGGCATACCATGCGGCTTTCAAAATATGCCGTAGCCATTGCAAAGGAGTTGTACTGGAGGCAGGACAGGATCGAGGAGCTGGAGATAGGGGCCCACCTGCATGATATCGGGAAGATATGTATTACAGAGTCTGTGCTGAATAAAACCGGAAGATTGACCTCTCAGGAGTTGAGGCAGATCAGGAAACATACGAGAATCGGGGCGGGTATGCTCATGAAGATTGATTTCTTGAGACCTATAATACCCTATGTCCTGTACCATCATGAGCGATATGATGGAACGGGTTATCCATTCAGGTTATCCGGTAAGGATATCCCTGTGGAGGGGAGGATATTGGCGGTGATTGACACATTCGATGCCCTGATCAATCCCCGGCCTTATCGTGAGGCCATGTCTCGTGAGATGGCAATGGATGAACTCATCCTGCAGAAGGGAGAACAACTGGATCCGGATGTAGTGGATATATTTGTAGAGGTGCTGCGTCAGGGGAAGATTATGGCATCGTGAAGGTCTGGCCGGTCTTTTTCACCGTCAGGACAGGACAGAGGGATTTTCTGACTACCCTCTCCGCCACGCTTCCGAGAAGCATGTGCTCAATTCCTTTACGACCATGTGTCGCCATCACGATGAGATCGGCATTCTCTTGCCTTGCGTATCTTATGATCTCGACAAAGGGCTCACCGGACAGGACAGCGCCTTCTGCATCTAAGTTGCTCTTTTTGAGAGAGGTTACAATCTCCCCGATCAGTCTCTTTGCGGTGACCTCCATTTCCCTATATTGGGCGCTATAGTCAATACCAAAGTCGGATGTATACGTAAAAGGCTCGACCACATGAAGTACATGAATTTTGCTCCC
Source organism: Nitrospirota bacterium (assembly GCA_016217665.1). Classification (GTDB taxonomy): domain Bacteria; phylum Nitrospirota; class 9FT-COMBO-42-15; order HDB-SIOI813; family HDB-SIOI813; genus JACRHF01. The sequence continues at coordinate 17,576 of JACRHF010000009.1, forward strand.
ATATTTTTTAGCTAAGGAGATGACATATTGTGAGGCATTCTCTGCTGAGTCTGAGAAATCAGTGGGGTATAGAATCCTTTCAAACTGGATCATACCAGCAAAACTAAATGATTTGGAGGGATTTGTCAATAGGAGAAATTGTATGCCATTAAAAGAGGAGGGAATAAGGTGCAAAGGTTTATTAAAATATTTTCTTGTCTATCTATAGCTATAACCTGTCTCTGGGCCTCTCCATCCCAGGGCCAGATAATCAATGGAGACCTCAGCACTGGATTGGACGGATGGGAAACGAACGGCAATGTCAGTGTTGAGGAAGAAGCTGCCATACTCCGCACAGGCGGTATGAATGGTGAATGGGACACATCACTCTCCACAAGCTTTATTGTGGCCGGTGACAGCCTCACTTTCAGATACTATTTTGATGTCATTGGATATGATGACATTATATATGGTGTTTATCCCTCTTTTCCTTTCGACTCTTTCCAGGTCAGCGTGGATACAGGGGGGGAGGACTATCCTCTGGTTGAATCCCTCGCATGGGAGCCTGCAGGTTACTTTATTCCCTTCTCAATGGACATATCCTCTATCACCCCCGGCACAAGTGCCATATTAAGTTTTATCCTGTTAGACGAGGATGACGGTTTCAGGGCAGTTGCGGCTATAGATGGTTTATCCGATCCGGTCAAGCCGATACCGGAGCCGGGCACACTGCTCCTTCTTGGAGGCGGGCTTATAGGTCTTTTTATATCCGGCAGATACAGGGCTGAAGTGGGGCGGTCTTTTCTGTGTCTCTCCATAGGATGCGTGGTTCTCATATCCTTTAATGGCATAGCCTATAGTGAATGGATCGAGACAAATGTAGACGATAGGGTCCAGCTTGAATTTACAGCCCCCATGTTTAATACGCGAAGCAATATACTGACCCTGGATATGACAGCGGCGAATATCTCAGAGGCATCCCTCTTTACTCCTCTGAAAATCATGATTACCGGCATCAGCACTCCCTATGTAACAGTGACCAATCCCGATGGTTATACCTCTGAAGGCATCCCATTCTTTGATCTGACCCCTGGGATTACGGATGCAGTGCTATCACCCGGAGAAAAGACGCCTGTAAAGAAGATCTCTTTCTACAATCCAAAAAGGGTCAAATTTCGCTGGGATCAGGATGTGGTCGCCTTTATTGATGTCGCTGTTGAGAAAGGGCCGGTCATCTACAATCTATGTCTTGTCCCCGGAGAGTTTCCCTCTGTATGCGAGTTTTATGGCGATGACCTTGATGTTGAAAACTCGGAATTTTCCAGACTCCAGCACAACCCCCTGCCGGAGATGTACAGGTATCAGCAGGTGAGGGTGTATACCTTTGATAATGAGGACCTCCCCATCAGGGTGACTATTAACGGCCGGGAGGCCGTCTACAATGAAGAGATGGGTTATTACTATACCACTATGGTTTTAGACAATGGTCTTAACCCCATATCCATACTGGTGATCAACGATAGCGGGCTTACTGCCGGGAGAGAACTGTCATTGAATATTGATTCAGTCCCGCCCCACATTGATATATTGAATCTGACAGGAGGTGAGATGGTTACAATGCCGGATCAGGAGATCCGCGGCACAGTGGACGACCCGGATGTCACCCACGTTATCCTGATAAAAGACTTCCTGTCTGTTGAGGACGTCCCTGTCTATAACGGGACATTTAGCAGGGATGTCACCCTCTCCTTAGGCCATAACAATATCAGCATTGCGGCAACGGATATGGCGGGCAACTCTGCATACTATCATCTCGATATAGTCTGTGCCTATTCAGAGGATGGAGAGATTACAGGCCATATATACAACAGCATACTGGGCCTCCCGGTTGCCGGGGCTGTTGTTACAGCCATCTCAGGCAGTGACTATGCCGCCGGTACAGTGGTAAGTGATGAGGCAGGGAATTACAGGTTTGAAGGGGTAGAAAGCGGTGATGTGACACTCCTCATTGCGAAGGATGGTTATGAGCCGGTCCGTTTGGAGGTCTTCTCTCCGGGGGGCACTGCACCCTATGTCCAGAATGTGCCCCTTACCCCCATAAGCAGTCCGGATACATGGACGCTGATCGGTCAGGTCAGGGATACAGGCGGTCTTCCTTTACCAGAGGTTCGGATATCAATAGCAGGGACATTATTTGCCGTATCTTCTGATTTGAACGGCATCTATATCATCCCCGGGATGCCGAGGGAATCCTTTACCGTAGAGGTTTCACATGGGGGGTATGAGGGGGCCAGTCTTACAATCAACAGCAGGATGTACAGCGACACAACGATGATCCTGACCCATGACTTTATCCTCAGGGAGATGATCAGCTTTATTGATATTATCTCTCCGGCAGACGGCGAATTTGTCTCCGGGGAGAATCTGTTAGTCGTCGGTTCTGTCAGAAGTGGAGGAAGGGATGAGGGGGTGCGTGTCAATGACATCCCTGCCCAGGTCTACAACGGATACTTTATGGCCAATGACGTCCCGCTTGTGGAGGGTGTAAATCGGATAACAGCAGAGATGGTAGACCCCTCCGGGACCTTACAGACAGATTCAGTGGATGTCACCCTGTCACAGAGGGATAAAACGGCGGTAACCCTATATACCCAGGAGGCGGGTATGGTGCCGGCAGAGATATCTGTGAGAATAGAGGCGTCACCCGGGATCGTATTTGCTGAGCATGGTTTGGAAGTAGTTGGCCCTGGGACTGCAGAGTGGCTCTCAGAGGGGCCGCTCCAATACCGGGTTTTTATCAATGAACCCGGGATTTACACCCTCGGGTTTTGGGGCATAGACCCCATGGGGAATAGATATGAAGATACCTTTGGATTTACCGGTATAGCGAGAGGAGATGTTGAAGAAATACTGAAAGCCCTGTGGACAAAATTCAAAAATGACCTGATTGCCAACAATATTGAAGCGGCCTTATCAATCTTTACCCCAGAGACACGGGGAAGATATGCAGAGCAGTTTTTTTTGCTTGGTGAGAGTCTACCGGATATCTTCACGAATATAGGTGATATACAGATCATATCCCTTAAAGACAATCTCGCGAAGACGAGGGTTTATGAGGGAGAGATAACCCACTATGTATGGTTTGCAAGGGATATCTACGGGCAGTGGAAGATCCATAAGTTCTAAATCGTAAACGAAAGGGGCTTTATGAAAAGGACCGTTTTGGTTTTTCTGTCTCTGCTGCTCCTCAGTGGCTGGATAGTAGGAGCTGCTGAAGATAGCGTGGATTCCAGAGTGGATTCTGAATTAAAGGCCCTCTGGGGCGGGATGGTCACACGGTTGATAGAGCGGGATATAGAGGGGGCTCTGGGTTATTTTTCCTCTATCACCCGTGGGAGGTATAGAGAGCAGTTCAATTTAATAAAGGAAAGATTTCCTGAAATATTCTCGGGGATGCGGGACATCGAACCGGTCTATATCAAAGGGGATGAGGCAAAGTATAGGGTCAGGATTAAAGAGGATGGAGGAGGGCATACCGGATACATATGGTTTGGGAGGGATATATTGGGTGAGTGGAAGATAGAGAAATTTTAGGTCGCCGCCTCGGCTCAAATCCTTGTCCGTAACCCCTCGGTCAATGGTGGGTGGGGTTGTAGTCCCTGAGCGACTTGCCGAGAGCAGTTGGGCACCTGTCAAGGCGAGCAGGCGGAGGAAAGCCGGCCCGTTAGAGGCCGGACGGCTTCCCCGCCTGCGAGTCCTTAGACAGGTCAACTGCGAAGGCCAGGAGCGAAGGGACTACAACCCCACCCTTCACCAAGGCAGTACCCTTGTCCTTCCTTGCATTTGGGTCATTTTGATCGGCGACCGCTAACATCTTTTAGAGGAGGGATGCAATGTTTAAGAAATGGGTTCTTGTTGTCTTTATCATGGAGATATTGGGGGCATTTAGTACAGGAGATGCATTTGGATTTGGGAGTAATTATACCCACCCATCGCTTACAAGACTGGCTATTGATCAGATGGTAAGAGGCGGGCCTATAGAGCAATATCTGAGAGAGGAGTTGGAGATCAGGGATGGTTTGGGCACCCCTGTATTATTTCACCATAATAGTGACAGTGGGGTACCGGAAGGCGAGATCGTGAGGAATAATGACGTCATCGGCAAGAATATGCGCAGGGTCTATCCTACGAAATTTGAAGAGCCCTATACCGCAAGATATCTGATAATCTCCGGTGCCGAAGCGGAAGACCATCCCACAGAGCGGGCCCAGCATCACTTCCTGGATCCCCTGTCTGACAAAGGACTGGATAACAACTATTATGGGGTTGGGGTCCTTGCGGATTTCATCGCGCTCTTTTATCCGGCTGCAGAACAGAGTAATGTCGGACGATTTTTATGCTCTGCCGTATCCCTCTGTGAACCGAGTTTTAATCTGGACGGGACAGCGGCCGTGGACAGGGTAGCGGGTAAGACATCCGGCGCCTATCCCTATAATTATTTTGCCTGGCCTGATACACGCAGATACTTCTACAATGCGCTTACGGCAGGGACAAGAGAGGAGAGGGAGCACTATCTTGCACTCACATTCTTTTCCCTTGGACACAATCTCCACATATTGGAGGACATGGGAGTTCCCGCACACACGAGGAATGACTTTATATATGATCATATATGGCACGGTTTGATTCGTGGTTCCTATCTTGAAGGATACATTGAATCGAACAGGGTTGTTGAGCAGATGACAGGTAACGGAAAGGTATCCTTTGACCGGCTTACGGATTTCTGGGACACCAATGGGAGCCAGGTCCTCCCTGGCTTAGCTGAATACAGCAATCATAATTTTTTAAGTGAGGGGACCCTCTTTAACAGTTATGAATATCCTGTCTGGTCAGGCATAGAAAGATATGAGGAGACGGCAGAAGACGGGAGGAGAGACACAGTACAATACTATACCGGGAGGACATCGGATGGGATAGAGATCCCCCATCTTGCCGCGGTTGGGCTACTCCACTCCTCATTTGGATTCTTAAGCCCTAAAGATAGCGCAAGACACACAGCCTATCTTGACCCCGATTGTTATAAGGACTACTCAGAGATACTCATTCCCCGGGTCGTATCTTATGCATCAGGGCTTATGGAATATTTCTTCAGGGGGAGGATTGCGGTGATCAAAGATGGCCCCGATGGATTCCTGATAAAGAACCTCTCTGCTGAGCCTATCACAAGCGGTGTTTTTGAGATCTACTATGATTCAACGGATGGGGTCAGGACCAGGCTGGTCCTGCATGAAATATCCGCTGTCCTCCCGCTTATGCCAGGGGCTGTGACAGAGAGGATCTCATTTCATACACCCGTAAATAATATAACACCAGGGCGTTATGTGATCGTCTTTAAGGGGAGACTGGGTAACGAAGATAATGCGGTGATCGGGAAGATTATCCAGGATAAGATCTATTTTGTCTCAGAAAGGCATGGGGCATCGGAGCTCTATTCAATGGCAATGGCTGGGACGGATATGAGGGTCCTATTGCCCAATAATAATGCGGCGATTCACTATACTCACCCTGTTATTTCGCCGGACGGGACAAGGGTTGCCTTTCACTCTGATCGTGATGGTGAAGATGCTGTATGGATCGAAGATATAGGTACGAACAGCATCAAAAGGATTGCCGATGGATTCTGGCCTGATTGGTCTCCGGATGGCAGGAGGGTTGTATACCACAAAGTGGCAGATGGGAAGGCTGATATTTTTATCGTTGATGCAGAAAGCCTTGAGGAGGAGCGTCTTACAGGGGATTCCTATAATAATCTATGGCCTGCCTGGTCCCCTGATGGATCAAAGGTGGCCTATACCTCTCAGAGGGAGACTAAGGCAGATATCGTTGCCATAGAAGTAGATAGCAAGAAAACAGAGGACCTGACCGCTTCGATAGATGGGTTTGACAGATGGAAACCGGCCTGGTCTCCTGATGGGAAGAGGATTGCCTATGAGAGGCCAACAAAGATAGTTTATAGCCCTGGCGAGCCTTTTTATGTGAATGTTCATACCCTGGAGATGGATACGGGGATAGAGGTCAATCTCACAAATATCGACAGCAGTAACACACCCTTTGGTGTCTGGAGTGGGACCCCTCACTGGCTAAATAATGAAAAGATAGCGGTTGAGTCCAATATCTCAGGGGACTCCTGGTCTGATCTGTGGATCGTAGATGCTCAAAGGGGTGGGTTTATAAGGCGTCTTACAGATACCCCTGGACATGACGGCTATCCATCCACCTGGTGATATCCGGTAACCACGTGGAAGAAAACAGTCTCTATTTTTAAGGAGGTATATTAACCGTCTCATAATTGTCTGGACATACGGTATGTGTTTGTGGTATATCTATATGCATGAAAACGAACGATGCTCGGAGGTTGGATCATAAGACACTGACTGAACTTAGGAAGCGCGCTGTAAGAAGCATACA
>JACRHF010000115.1 GCA_016217665.1 Nitrospirota bacterium
CTGTGGCAGAAGGGTTAAACAGCAAGATCATGTCTATTAAACGCCGGGCTTGTGGGTATCGGAACAAGGAACATTTCAAGACCGCTATCTACTTTTTCTGTGGAGGGCTTGACCTCTACCCACGCTAAACCCGGAAGGGCCCTCATTTTAAAACCGTTTATCAACTGATTAAAAAACAATCACAACCAACCGACCTCGTGTTATCACCGTATGCGCATCTGACCAAAATTTATCTTGGGCACACCGGTTATTGGTTGCCCATTAGCCTGACCGGTAAACCAAGTGAATTTGATAAGACAATCATCGAGGGTCGCTATGACTACTATGTCAAAGCGCCCATCGTTGCCAAGCCGGCCGATTTGCAATTCCTATTGCAAGAAAGTCATGGCTTCATTGTCATGGATGGCATGTCGCGCATTCGCTTACCACAATTTTTACCAGTCATCAGCGGTCATCCCGGGATGCAGTTACTCTATCATGATGGTAAAGGGTTAAGTGAGATCTGGCTGTTTAAATTTTGATAATCATCTTTACATGCTGATTATGAAGAAGATAGATCAGGAGGGAAATATTCCTGGATTTTCAGAAGGCGAAAAGATTTTCCTTGACAAGCTTTTTGCGCATATGCTTATATTAAAAAAAATCCTATGAAACAGTCTTTTGCCATAGCCCTGTTATCCGGTGTGCTCATCATGAATATGGGTATGTTCTGTCATTCCCTCTGTGCGGGAGGGGGTCATGAGAAGACCCGCATGCAGCACTCTGCGGCCCATAAGATGAAGATGGCGCAGGTAATGCCCCAGGGCGAGAGCTGTCCCCTTAGCCATCAGATGACCCACCATAAAGGTCAGGGCCATTCTCACGGGGCAAAACAGACATTGCCCGAGACCTCCCTGAAATACGGCTGTAGTGCAGAGGACGAGGCTTCCTCTGCTTATGAAGTGACCTTGCTGAAACCCATTGAGGATTTGATGCCACACTTTAAGACTGTCTCAACAGTCACACCTCAGCACACCCTCTTCTCCAGCAGGGAACCCATCCCTTCCGTAGGACCTCCTGAGATCATTTCCTAACCTGCTCTTACATCATTATTATTTCTAAGAAAAACAGGAAACGATTGTCAGAATAACGGAGGTCTGTCAATGTTCTACAAAGTCATCACCGAGTGCGGTCATATAGGGGCAGGAAAGGGGTATGAAAAGGTGTGGTTCCTGAAAGGGGCTAACCCTATTTCCATCCTTTATAAGTCCTTGACCCTCCCGAGGGTCAAGAGGAAGAGAACCACGTTAGCGATCAAGCTGATCAAGAGGATAAGCAGGGAGGAGTACGCAGAAGGTGTTATGCGATACTCATTTCGATGAAAGCAAACCAGGGAATGGGCGAATTCCAGAATTCCAGGGACACTATACACAATTAGCTATTACTTATCATGGATGTCCCCGGATAAAGGTTTCATGTGAGGGATCAGACTACCATTGTAATGCCAGAGACTAAAACAATAGGAGGTTTAAGATGCGCATTCGGCAAAAGTATTTATGGACCACTGTTTTTCTAATCATCAGCACGGTTGTGCTATGGGCTGACTTAAGCTATGCCTGCGAGTACTGCCTGCTGACACAAGGTTTATCCCCCCTTCAAACATCCACAGGCATTGGCATAAGGATAGACGAGCGGTATACAGTGCTCAACTCGATGTATCAGGGAACGGACAAGGTAGATAATCCGGGAAATAAGGAGACCTTTCTTACCACGCAGTTTACAGGTTTTTATGCCATAAACCCTGACCTTGCCGTCTTAGTGGTGCTCCCCTATGTCAGGAAGACCATGAAGGAGTGGGATGAGGGGATGGGGATGTTTATGGAGGGAAAGGCCATTGGCTTGGGGGACATTTCCCTGATGGGTAGATACATCTTTTATAAGAGGCATGAGCTGGCTTCTACAACCCTGTTTGCAGGACAGGTTGGAATAAAGCTCCCTACAGGGGCTACGGATAAAAAGGATAATATGGGGGGGATTATGGATGCCCATATTCAACCCGGAACAGGCTCGACGGATCTCCTTCTGGGATTGAACTTAAGCCATGCAACAGGCAGATTTACCTTGGCCACCAACCTCCTCTATTTCATCAATGGCGAGGGAGAGACAGGTGACGCTAAACATGAGTTCGGGGACACATTGAACTATGATGTGACTGGCATCTATCGTATCTATCCGGCCATGCCTCCCGGCCCGACCGTCTCTCTTGCCTTAGGCATTGCCGGTGAGTGGAGGGGTGATGAAACAGAGGACGGTGCAAATATAGGAGGTAAGGGGCATGTGGTTTATCTGAACACAGGGATCTTATTCATCCCCGATCCACAGTGGATAGCGGAGCTAAACTATAGACCTGCTATCTACCATGACCTCCCTGTGATCTCGGGGGGAGAGGAGCAGATGGGCGAGGATTATAAGACGGCCCTCTCCTTAACGCATCTTTTTTAAGAAACAGGTGTGGATTCAGTATGATGACTCATTGCAGATGTGGGATTTGGATAGCTATCTTCTTATGTATAGCCTTTACCGTACCTTCAGTCTATGGGCTTGATAAGGGTACTCTTTCCGCCCTTGGTTTCCAGGAATTGAGCGGGAAGAAGGAGGCCCCTGACTTTACCCTTTTAAGTCTCGATGGCAGGAAGGTAAGCCTTCAGGATTATAGGGGTAAAATAGTATTCCTTCATTTCTGGGCCACCTGGTGCAAGCCCTGCGTAGAGGAGTTCCCCACCATTGAAAGGATTCATAAGGAGTATAAAGATAAAGGGCTTATTATCCTCGCCGTTTCTATAGATAAAGGGGATAAGGATGTTGTTAAATCCTTTGTTGACAAGACGGGTGTGAGCTTTCCTATTCTCTTAGCCACCGATGGGAACATCAAAGGGGCCTACTGGACATGGGGAACACCAACCAGCTTTCTTATAGACCGCAATGGCAAAATCCTCGGAAGGGCCCTTGGGCCAAGGAAATGGGATAGTGTTGAGGCGAGGGCGCTCTTTGAGGCGGCGCTGAAGGACTACTAATGGGTGACCCCTGATCCCCCGCACTTCCTTTAAAAGACGGAAAATTTAACACACGCTTACTTTTATTCTATCCTATTGATATTACAAGTTTTTAATAAAAAGCACCGTCGAAAGAATATGCTTTACCTATAAAAAGCCGCCAAAAAAATGACGGATAATTTAACACGCCCCTCTATGTCATATCTTTTTGAAATATCAAGCTGTTAGTATAAAAGCACCTCAAAAAGCTATTTCTGACCGTCAAAAAGGCATCAAAATGTGACGGTAAACTTAACAGAGGGAAATACTTGTTGCTACTGATTTAAATAAAACTCTTTATTCTCAATATATTATAAGTTTGGCATATATTTTGCGAAACTAATATAGTAAAGGTCTGGCGTGTTGATGTACACTCAAACTAAAGTTTAGGAAGGACATAAAATGGAGGGCAAAAGATGAGAACTTTAATCCTGGCAGTGGGTCTGGCTGTTGGGGTGTTGGTGAGTGGTCTCTTTGCAAGGGACGCCAACGCAATAACTACTATCAATATTCTCGATATAGGAGACTCAGGGGGGCCAATTGGAGATGGAACGAGATTTGTGGCAGATCCCAATCCTACTTTACCCGCGACAGGTACAGGCGTGTTCCAACCGTTCTTGCGTATAGGCGCGGGCAATGGTGCGTTGGTTTATGGACACGGACTTGAGCTCGGTTTTAACACGGACGCACCAGCAAACGACATCAACTTTGACACCAAGGATGGCAGCAACTGGACCCGCTCGGTACTGTTCGGTGAGTTAGGGACAATCAGTGGATACTACGGGCTCTCACTCGACGCCAATCAGACATCATGTCCCACCTGCCTAAATAATCGGATCACCATCACTGATATGCAGATATATATCGGGAGTGACCCGGCCCTGGCAAACCCTGAGGCTACCAACACAGGCGTCAACGGAACAGGATACACAGGAACAGTTTTTAACTCGTCTGACAATGGATTGTTAGGCCTCCCCCCTGTCTGGACCCTGGACAGCGCCGCTAATGGGGACGTAAGCGTGATACTTCAGGCAAGCATTTGCGACAGCAATGGCCAATGCGGAAGCGGGCATGGCGACCTGGGTGTCTTAATCCCCCAGAACCTGCTGCGAGGCAGTCCTACTGACTACTTCGTCCTCTATACAGAATACTCGGGTGCCAACGACGGATTCGAGGAATGGAGATTTTTCGATGTTCCTACACAGGTTCCTGAGCCTTCCACCCTGCTCCTTCTCGGCTCTGGCCTGGCAGGTTTGAGGCTGTGGGGACGGAAGAGGATGAGAAGATAGAAGAAGGGATTATAGGGTCTAACATATAGGGTGTTAAGGGATAAAGGCGCCCGCTGGTTAATAAATGGCGGGCGCTTTTGTTTATCAGGAAAGAAGCCGACGTCCTCCAACGCTGCTAAAAGCAAGCCCATTAGATTTAACACCAGAGCACAAGAAATCAGCAAGTTAAAAACCTAACCCCCGCTTGCCCGAGAAATTTGCTTGTTAATAAAAGGTGTGTTATTGATTACTTATCACTTAAAGAAGTACGAATCAGTAACTAACGGTCACGTTGACCCGGGAAGGGCTCAAGATGAAGACGAGAATATTCATATGGGTGCTTATAGGGGCCGGCTTGATTTTAGGATATACCAACCTCTTTTATGCGGCCGGAGCAGGCCGCTCCTTAAAAGTCCCGCAAGAGTATAAGACCATCCAGGATGCCATTGATGCCGCCAATAGTGGTGATACCATCCTTGTGGCCTCTGGGATATACAAGGAGAATATCCAGTTAGCGGATGGGGTGCTCCTTCAGGGTGCAGGGGCGGATGTTACCACGATTGATGGGGGTGGCGAAGGGAGTGTTGTCGAAGGGGCAAAAGGGTCTGTCATTGAGGGGTTTACCATCACCCACAGTGGTAAGGTGGGCAGGTCAGGAGATTACATGGATGTGGGGATATCGGCCAAGTATTCCCCAATGACGATCGCTAACTGCCGGATCGTGGGTAATAATGCGGGGATCAGGACCTATTTTTCCCCATCAAATATTGTCAATAATGTCATTGCCGGCAATAAGGCTTACGGAATATATATCCTTTACAGCGATTCCCAGGCAAAGAATAACCTCATTTACAATAATGGGGGCTATGGCATCTACAACTCTTATTCAGATCCGGAGATTGTCAATAATACGATCACTGATAATATGGAAGGGATCTATAGTTTTGTCTCCCAGGTCGTGGTGAAGAATAACATCATTGCCGGCAATAAAAATGCGGGCATACACTGGGTAGAGACCCCTGATAACCAGCAGGGTGTAGAGCCTCTGCTATCGTATAACCTTGTATGGGGTAACAAAAGAGACTATGTTAATGTAGCTCCCGGCAATGGAGATATATCCGAAGACCCCGGGTTTCTTAGTATGGGGAAATTAGATGCTCGTCTGCAAGAGAGTTCTCCGGCGATAGATAAAGGAGATGAAGATGGGAATTATAATGATCCGGACGGCAGCCGGGGCGACATAGGAGCATACGGCGGGCCTCTGGCCCAGAAGGCGCTCCTTGCCTCGCCTGAAGAGGTCTCTTATGCCTCCCTTGAGATACTTTATGCGGCCGTGAAAGACCCCGGTCGTTATCTGGCGCAGAGCTGGGGAGTGAGAGCAAAGACCGGAAAGGTGCTTTTTTCCGGCAAGTGTGCTCCCTGTCATGGTCCTCAGGGGAAAGGGGATGGTCCCTATTCCCTGAGCGAGGGTGTAAAGCCAAGGGATTTATCCATGGGGGCCTTATTGTCTATGCGTACGGATGAGTTTCTTTTTGGTGTCATAAAAAATGGCGGCGCCTTTGCAGGGCTTTCTGAAGTGATGCCACCCTCTGGTAAGTCAATGAGCGAGGAAGAGATTAACAATGTGGTTCAATATATCAGAAGCGAGATATGTAAATGCCAGCATGTTAAAGAGAGTGGAGATACTGAACAATAGGTGGTGGGCCATTTTCCCTTCGCGACTTGCCGGAGCAGTTGGGCACCTGACTTCTAATTAATGGGCGATCAGGCGGAGGGCATTGCTTGCATTGAGCGAAGCGAAAAAAGCCAGCCCGTTAGAGGCCGGAAGGCTTCCCCGCCTGCGAGTCCTTAGACAGGTCAACTGCGAAGGCCAGGAGCGAAGGGAAAATGGCCCACCACCGAAAAATAGCGTTCCTTGAAAGACCAGGGAGAGGTGTGCTACACTTTTCCTTGTGATTCCCCCTCATGTCATAAAGAGCCTCCAGGAAAGCATTGGTAAAGACTCTGTGATTACGGACAGGGAGTCTCTGCTCTGCTACTCCTACGATGCTACGAGGAAGGAGGCCATCCCTGATCTTCTGTTGAGACCGGGAAATGCAGAGGAGGTCTCTGCCATCCTCCGGATTGCCAATCAGGAAAAGATAGCCGTGGTCCCCAGGGGCGCCGGGAGCGGGTTTGCAGGGGGTTCTGTACCTGTGCAGGGGGGTATGGTCCTCTCCCTGCAGCGTATGGACAAGATCCTGGAGGTCAACAGGGATGACTTCTACATTGTTGTGGAACCGGGTGTCGTGACCCGTGAGGTCCAGAAGGCCGCTGAAGCAGAGGGGTTGTTCTATCCGCCCGATCCCTCAAGCGTTAATTTCTGCACCATCGGGGGAAACATATCAACAGGGGCAGGCGGCTCCAGGGGGATCAAGTATGGGACCACGAAGGATTATGTAATGGGGCTGGATGTTGTTCTTCCCTCAGGGGATAGGATCTCAATAGGGACGAGGGCGCCCCGCAGCGTTGCCGGCTACAACCTGACGAGGCTGATGGTCGGTTCAGAGGGGACCCTCGGGGTCATTACAAAGGCCATCTTAAGGCTGATCCCCCTGCCGGAAAAGATCGTGACCCTTGCCGCTGTTTTTTCAGACCTGCATAATGCCACTGTCACAGTGGGGCTTATCCTCAGGTCTTCCATCCGTCCCCTGGTCCTCGAATTTATGGACCGGGAATCCATACGCGTGGTCAGAGATATCCTCCCTGTTAATGTCAGGGCTAAGGGGGAGGCGATGCTCATTATCGAGATGGATGGGACTGCCGGGGTTGTTGAGAAGGAACTGCAGAAGGTGGAGGAGATCTGTAAAAGGTCCGGGGCGATTGATGTTGAGTTGGCGACCACTCCTTCGGATAGAGAGAGGCTCTGGACGGCCAGGAGGTCTGTCTCCGCATCCCTCTATAAGATCAACCCGACCAAGATCAATGAGGATGTGGTGGTCCCCCGCAGCAGGCTGTCTGACCTGATCGGGGAGATAGAAAAGATCGCGGCGCAGTACCGGCTTCAGATCGTCTCCTTTGGACATGCCGGAGATGGCAACCTCCACATCAATATCATGACGGATGATAAGAACGCTGAGGAGTATGGACGTGCCCAGGAGGCCGTGAAGGCCTTATTTGAGGCGACCCTCCGCCTGGGGGGCAGCATCTCCGGAGAGCATGGGATCGGGATTACCAAGGCCCGGTTCCTCCCGATGGAGATAGGAGAGCAGGGGATTGCCATCATGAAGGGGATCAAGAGGGTCTTTGATCCCCTTCAGATATTGAACCCCGGAAAATTATGGCCATGACACCACTGCATGACATGATCGGCAGGAGGGTCCGGATCATTGCCGGAGATATCGTTTACAAAGGTTTCCTGATCGAGGTATCTGAGGAGAATGCCGCTCTGCAGACAGAATCGCAATGGATGACCATCCCCATAGACAATATCAATTCGATAGAGATCGAAGAAGGATAGAGAGGCAAATATCAGGCCCGCCGGGCGGGCTACTGACGATCCCTGAAAAATGCGACCGTCCTGCGGAGGCCCTCCTGAAGCGGGATCTTAGGCTCCCACTCTAAGGCCTTCTTGATCTTATCGTAAGAGAGGCAGCTCCTGGCCTGTTCCCCCTTCATTGCCGGTCCGTAGACCTCCCGGGCAGAACTTCCGGTAATCTCTACCAGGAGTCTGAACAGTTGATTCACAGAGGTCTCGATGCCGGTCCCCACATTCAGGATATCACTGATGTCACTGTATACGGCGCTGCTCACCGCATCAACAACATCGTCCACATAGACATAGTCCCTGGTCTGCATCCCATTTCCATTGATGACCGGCTGCTCGTTCTTAAGCAGTTTTTGTGCAAAGATGGCGACCACCCCTGCCTCGCCAAAGGGGTCTTGCCTCGGGCCATAGACATTGGCGTATCTTAGGGCGACATAACTGAGCCCGTAGGTGACCTTATAGAAGAAGAGATAGTGCTCCCCTGTGAGTTTGCTGATCCCGTAGGGACTGACCGGACCTGGAGGACAGGTCTCCGGGGTCGGGATGGGTCCCCCTTCCCCATATACCGCCCCGCCTGTAGAGGCGAAGATGACCCTCCGCGTTCCATATCTCATGCCATTTTCCAGGAGGTTCAGCATGCCGATGATATTCGTCTGCGCATCGTAGGCCGGGTCGGCCACAGATTTTCTCACATCCATCTGTGCTGCAAGGTGGCATATCAGCTCAGGCCGTTCCTTTTTAAAGACCTTCTCTATCCTGGGGCTCACGATATCCATCTTATAGAACTCTGCCTTCCGGTTAAGATTCTCAATCCTCCCTGTGGAGAGATTGTCAATGACAGACACCTCATGCCCCTCTGAGATCAGTCTGTCCACGATATGGGACCCTATGAAACCTGCACCGCCTGTAACCAGTATCTTCATCCGTTATATCCCCTTTCTTGAATAATCCCCCTGAGTCCCCCTTTAACCAAGGGGGAGTAAGGAAGGTGTCAGCTCCTCCCCACGGAATAATAATCAAAACCGTTTTTCCTCATCCTGTCCGTCTCATAGACATTTCTCAGGTCAATAAACACGGGATGTTTCAGCAGGCCCTTCAGCCGCTCCAATTCAAGGTTTCTAAACTGGTTCCATTCTGTAGTCAGGACAACGGCATCCGCCCCTTCCGCCGCATCGTAGGCATCCTTGCAGTATGTGACCAACGGACCGAGGACCGCCTTTGCATCCTGCATGGCCGCAGGGTCGAACACCCTGATCTTCGCCCCCCGCGCTATAAGCCCCTGAATGATGTCGATAGCAGGGGATTCCCGGATATCATTCGTATTCGGTTTAAAGGAGAGCCCGAGGACCCCAAGGGTTTTTCCGCTGATACCACGCAGGGCATGTTCGATCTTGACGATCATCCATTCCCTCTGGGAGGTGTTGACCTCGATGACGCCCCGTGCGATCTTAAGGTCATAGCCGTGGCTCTCTGCGATCTGCAGGAGCGCCCGGACGTCCTTTGGAAAGCACGAGCCTCCATAACCAGGACCGGGGTGGAGAAACTTGGCCCCGATCCTCCCGTCCAACCCCATGGCCTTTGCCACGACCTGCACATTTGCGCCGACCTTCTCACAGAGATTGGCGATCTCATTGATATAAGAGATCTTGGTCGCTAAAAAGACGTTGGAGGCATACTTGATCATCTCAGACGTCTCGATGTCGGTAATGATGAAGGGGGCCTCGATCAGGTAGAGGGGGCGATAGAGCTCCTTTATTACGGATACAGAGCGTTCACTGTTGGCTCCGATCACCACCCGGTTGGGTCTCATGAAATCTTCAATGGCAGACCCCTCCCTCAGGAACTCAGGGTTTGATACAATATCAAATTGCCCGTCTGCATTGCCGCTCTCCTGAATAATCTTCCGGATACGCTCGCCGGTGCCGACAGGAACGGTGCTCTTTGTCACGATGACCTTGTAGGCATTGAGGTTTCCGGCGATGGTCCTTGCCACCGCATCCACGTAGGAGAGATCCGCAGAGCCATCGGCACGGGACGGGGTCCCCACGGCGATAAAGATGATCTCAGAGTCCCGAACAGCTTTGGCCGTATCCCTGGTGAAGTGAAGCCTCCCCTCGTTCATATTTTTTCGCATGAGCTCCTCTAAGCCGGGCTCATAGAATGGGGGAGTCCCCTTGGTCAGGGATTCTATCCTGGCCTCATCCATATCCACGCAGGTCACGTTAATGCCGAACTCCGCAAAACAGGCGCCCGTGACAAGTCCGACATACCCTGCACCGATGACAGAGATATTCATGCTCTCAGCCCCTCCTTTTTTATCTGAAAATGCATCTAATTGTCTGTCATTCCCACGCAAGTGGGAATCCAGACCTCTGTCTGCGTTCTGGATTCCCGCTTTTGCGGGAATGACGTTTTTATGTTCCTTATCCCTTCTTCAGTTATCGCTCCATGTACAGCAGGTATTCCATGTTCCCCTTTTGTCCTGAGATAGGCGAGGGGATCACCCCTTTTATTTTAAAACCGATTCTCCTTTCGGCAAACTCTGTGATCTTATTGACTGCCTTTTCTATCTTCGTCATATCCCGCACCACACCTCCCTGGCCTACCTCTCCTTTACCGACTTCAAACTGTGGTTTGATCAAGGTGATGATAACCCCCCCGGGGGGAAGGTACTCCCACAATGCAGGGAGTATCCGGGTGAGGGATATAAAAGAGAGGTCCGCAACGGCGATGTCTATAGGGTCCTGGATCAGGCCCCAGTCGAGGCGCAGGATATGCGTCCTTTCAAGATTGACAACCCTGGAGTCTTGCCGCAGCCTCCAATGGAGTTGTCCATACCCCACATCCACGGCATAGACCTTCTTTGCCCCGTGCTGAAGAAGACAGTCTGTAAAACCGCCTGTCGACGCCCCGATATCGATTGCAATCTTTCCCGTGACATCAATGCCAAAGACCCTGATGGCCTCCTCTAATTAATCATGGGTAAACCCCCGGCTCTGCCGGGGGACTCCCAGAGTTTGACAGTTCCGGGAGTATGGTATTGAGGAATGTCGGGATAAAACTTCTTCAGGATATTGGGGTAGCCAGCTATTTTACATGGACTGAAA
>JACRHF010000114.1 GCA_016217665.1 Nitrospirota bacterium
AGAGATCTCTTCACCCCCGTACCGGGCTGCAAAATCAGATTTCCTGATCTCCTGGAGGATGATGGTCCCGATGGCCTTGAGGACAGTATCCCCTGCCTGATGCCCGTAGGTATCGTTGAACTTCTTAAAATTGTCAATGTCTATCATCAACAGCGAGAGGGTGGACCCGTATCGGTAGGCGCGGTTGACCTCCTCTTCCAACCGCTTCTGGAATTCTCTGTGATTATAAAGGCTGGTGAGGCCGTCGATCGTCGACAGCTTGATGAGCTCCTCATGCGAAGACTGGATGGAGCCGGCCATCAGGTTAAAGGCGGTGGCGAGCTGTCCTATCTCATCCCCCCTGTCCCCGATCCGGACACGGCTGGCAAGATCCCCTTTGCTCATGGCAATACTGGTTGCAGTCAGTTCACGGAGTGGATGGGAGATCCCCCACCCGATGATCCATGCAATGGCAAAGATGGCTGAAGATACCGACAGGACAAACATAAGGTACCTGTTTGTAGAGACCCCTGAGTAGATCGTCTTTGCAGGGGTCATAATCCCAATGCTCCACCGGTCCTCGTTGCCATTTTCTCCAGGAACCTCACGATACGTGATATAGTGAGATTCCCCGTCATAAACGACCCACATGCCCCCATCTTCTCCGGATATCATATGCTGAATTGCTGATTGGTAGGAGGGATGGTCATTTGGGCTATAGACCTGTGAAGAGATTTCACCGGACTCTTTTTTATAGGCGATGAGTTGTCCCTGCCGGTTGACGACAAGGACGATATCCTCAGGATGGGCTATCCCCCGGATGAGCCGGGTGATACTATCTAAGTAGATCTGTACATAGAGGATGCCCCATTGGGCGCCTTCCCTGCCGGAGACAGGGGCTGAAAAGGGGATAACCCACGTTTGAGTTTCATTCAGGAATTCAGGGGGGCCATGATAAGTCCCTTCTTTTGTAAGGGCTAAGGCTTTTTTAAAAAAGGGATAGCCGGAGATATCCATTTTCTTAATCTCTTCAGGGGGGACTGGTTTCCCGTTTAAAACCGCACTGATTACCTTTCCATTAAGATCTGAGAAGACAGCGGAGGCAGTCAGATCTGATTGGGGCGATGTCAGGTAGAGGAGGGCCTTTTCCTGCTCCCGGGTGTAGTTAGCCTTTTCGTGAGGCTCCTCAAAGTAGCGTACAAAGGCGGCATTTTGGGCGGTAAGCCGGACATGGGTGTTCAACTCCACAAAGAGGGTGACGATGTTCCGCATCCCGGTAGTTACCTCAATCTCCTGCAGACGGATTGCCGAGTTCAGGAGGGCCTCACGGCCATGGTAATAGGTATAGAGGCTTGCGAGTATCAGCGGCAGGACGCCGGTGATAAGAAAGAGGAGGAATAACTTGGTGTAGATACTCTTAAGGGAGAAGATCTGTTTTATTGCTGTTTTCATTCCGGAAATATTTTCAAACTATAGCACAATTGGCGCAAAAATGTAAGGTGGGGATTACTTCACTCCAAGTCTGTCAATCTTTGCGGCTAATATGAAGTCATTCTCTGATAGACCTTTTATGGCATGTGTCCAGAGATCGAAATCTACCTTATTATAGCGGATCAGGATATTGGGGTGGTGTCCCTCCTCTTCAGCCAATCCAGCAACAGAGTTTACGAACCTTATGGCCTCTGCGAAGTTTTTGAATTTGAAGGACCTGCACAGATGCCCCTCCTTCAGGGACCATGCAGGGACCTCCCGGATAAGGTCCTTTATTTCAGCCTCTCCAAGAGGAGGTGTTCCCCCCTCGCAGGGTTGACATCTCTTGTCTGTCAGGTTCCTCATAGTTAGAGGGTAGCGCTGTTGTTACGCAATGTCAAAAGGGGCAGGAATTATGAGTCGGGTCTCTTATTCTTGACACTGTTTATGGGGTAGAATATATTGGGTGTTGTTAGGGTCAGGTCTTTAATTTTGACATGACATAAATGTCAAAATTAAAGACCTGACCCCCGACCAGATGGAGGAGACCATGGACGATATCGAAAAGATTGTCAAGGAGTCAAAGAATATTGCCGTCGTAGGCATGTCCAATAAATTGGGCAGGCCAAGCCTGACGGTAGCGAGTTACTTAAAGGGACAGGGATACAGGATCATCCCGGTCAACCCCACTCTTCAGGAGGTCGGAGGAGAGAGATGCTATCCTGATCTCACCTCAATCCCGGAGGGGGTAGACGTGGTGGACATTTTCAGAAGGGCAGAGGATGTCATGCCGGTGGTGGAAGAGGCGATCCGTGTTGGGGCTAAGGCAGTCTGGATGCAGGAGGGGATAGTGAACCCGGAGGCGGCTAAGAGGGCAAGGGAGGCCGGGCTTATGGTGGTCATGGACAAATGCATGCTCAAGGAGCATGCGCGGTTACGGAGAGAAGGAAAGATTTAAAACGAACGCAATAAATGTCTTTATACTGCGTTGGACTCCTCGGAAAATCCTCGACGTACTACCAAAAGTACGCCTGCGGTTTTCCTCGTCGTCCGCCTTGTCTAAAGCCATTTCTTGCGTTCGTAGCATGATACCTTAGTTAATGCGCTTGTATTAGTTGACGCATTTTTGAGCGTCAACTTAGCCACGTTTCACAGAGGCAACGTTGATGGATAAGATCGGGATTAGCAGGATATTCGATGAGATCAGTGTCCTCCTGGAATTGAAGGGAGAGAATCCCTTCAAGGTCAGGGCCTATCATAATGCGGCGAGAACAATAGAGGCATTAGAGGAAGATTTAGACAAGGCTATCGAAACCGGCACCCTGTTAGAGCAGAAGGGGATCGGGGAGGCCATCTATGAAAAGATAACAGAACTCTTCAAGACAGGACACCTCAAATATTACGAGCAACTCAAGCAAGAGATTCCTCCTGGTCTATTAGAGCTGCTGAAGATTCCAGGTGTTGGCCCCAGGAAGGTCAAGGTCCTCTATGACACCCTCGGCATCTCTACCGTCGGTGAGCTTGAGTATGCCTGCATGGAGAACAGGCTCCTGGAACTCCACGGCTTTGGTAAGGCCACCCAGGAAAAGATTCTCAAAGGGATTGGGTACTATAGAAAGGGGATGGGCCTGCACCTGCTGAGTATTGCCCTAACAGTGGCCGGGAGGCTCCTCTCCGCATTAGAGGCGAACGGGGATGTTGTGAGGGCCAGTATCGCGGGCAGTATCCGGCGGCGCAAGGAGGTGATCCGGGATATTGACATCGTTGCCAGCGTGAAGACAAAGAAAGAGATGGCTGTCATGGATTTTTTTACCGGGTTCTCCGGGGTCCAGTCTGTCACGGCAAAAGGGGATACCAAGTCGAGCGTGGTCCTGAATATCGGGATGAATGCCGATCTGCGGATCGTATCGGACAGGGAGTTTCCCTTTGCATTGCACTATCTCACAGGGAGCAAGGAGCATAACACGGCCATGCGTACCCGTGCCAAAAAGATGGGCATCAAGATGAACGAATATGGCCTGTTTAAAGGGGAGAAGTCCATCCCATGCAAAGACGAGGCAGAGATATTCAAGGCCCTTGGCCTCTCCTATATCCCCCCGGAATTGCGGGAGGATTATGGGGAGATCGGGGTGGCAGAGCAGGGAGAGATTCCGGAGTTGATTGAGTCCGTTGATATTCAGGGGATATTCCATGTCCATACTGTTTATAGTGATGCAAGCATGACCCTCAGAGAGGTGGTCCGGGTAGCAAAGGAATTGGGATATCACTATGTGGGTATCTCCGACCACAGCAAGTCTGCCTATTATGCAGGGGGGCTTACCGAGGACAAGGTCAAGGAACAGCATGAGGAGATAGACCGGCTGAATGCGGAGCTAAAGGGCTTTCACATATTCAAAGGGGTGGAGTCCGATATCCTGCCGGACGGTTCCCTTGACTATAAGGATAAGATCCTTGCCACCTTTGACTTTGTCATTGCCTCCATACACAGCAAATTCAATATGAGCGAGACAGAGATGACGAAGAGGATCATCAAGGCCCTGTCAAATCCTTATACGACAATGCTTGGACATCCTACCGGCCGTCTCTTGCTGTCGCGGGAGGGTTATCCTGTCGATTTGAAGAGGGTCATCTCCGCCGCGGCAGAACAGCGTGTGGTCATTGAATTGAATGCGCATCCCTACCGGCTCGATTTGGACTGGCGGTTCTGCAGATATGCGAAGGAGCGCGGGGTGAGGATCAGCATCAACCCGGATGCCCATCACCTCGAAGACCTGTCCAACATCTCCTACGGGGTCAGCATCGCCAGGAAGGGCTGGCTCGAGGCCGCAGATGTGCTCAACACCATGCCCCTTGCGCAGATGAAGGCCTTCCTGCAGGGAGAAAAACAGAAACGGAATTAATAGTGCATTAACTAAAGTGCCATGCTACGAACGCAAGAAATGGCCCTATTATTTCCTAATACCAAGATCCTTCATCTTTCTCCAGAGGGTCGTCCTGCTGACCTTCAGCTTTCTGGCACACTCGCTGTACCTCCAGTCGGTTTCATGAAGCACCTGACGGATCATCTCTCTTTCCAGGGCCTTCAAAGGTTCCGGGTCGTCCAGGACATTGCTGATAATACCGGTATTCTTTATGTCCTTTGGAAAATGTTCCGGACCCAGGGTCTCGCCACTACACCGGATAAAGGCATGTTCGATAATATGCTCCAGCTCCCTGATATTTCCAGGGTAATTATATTCCATGAGAATCTCCATCGCCGCAGGTGAGATATCTTTCACCTTGACCCCCATCTCTTTGTTGAACTTTTCTATAAAGTGTTTGACCAGCAGGGGGATATCATCTCTTCTCTCACGCAATGAAGGGAGACGGACGGGGACTACTTTTAACCGGTAGTAGAGGTCTTCCCTGAATCTTCCCTGTTCAACCGCGGCCTTTAAATCCTTATTGGTGGCGGTAATCACCCTCACATCCACCTTGATGGTTTTTGCACTGCCCACCCGTTCGAACTCCCCTTCCTGGAGGACCCTTAAAAGCTTTACCTGCGTATGCGGGGTGATATCACCGATCTCATCGAGGAACAGGGTCCCGCCATTGGCAAGCTCGAACCTTCCGGTCCTGTCCACGATAGCGCCTGTAAAGGCCCCTTTGACATGGCCAAACAGCTCACTTTCAAGCAGGCCCTCTGAGAGGGCCGCGCAGTTGACTTTCACAAAGGCCCGGCTGCTTCTCGGGGAGTTATGATGAATGGCATTCGCAATGAGCTCCTTGCCGGTCCCGGTCTCCCCCTCAATAAGCACCGTTGCCTTTGTGGGAGCGACTTCCTGAAGGAGTTCGAATACCTCATGAATCCGGTGATTCCTGCCAATAATATTCTCAAAGGAATATCTTCCCTGGAGTTTTTCCTTCAGATCTTTTATCAGAGAGATATCCCTGAATATCTCGATCCCTCCAATGACCCTGTTATTCTCATCTCTGAGCAGTGCGGTATTAATGCTGAGCACTAACTTTTTGCCGCCTCTCTCAAAGGTCGTTTCGTGGTTATACAGGTGCTCCCCTGTCTTTATAGTCGTGTTAATAAGACAATTAAAGACACAACCGGAATGCCCAAAGACCTTGTCGCACTTCTTGTTGATAAAGAAATCGTCCGAACCGACCTTGCCAAAGATCTCTTTGGCAGCACGATTGACAAAGAGGAGATTGTAGTTAAGGTCTATGACAAGGACGCCATCTGCGATGCTGTTCAGTATCGTGGCGCTGTTGATGTCTAAATACTTGTGTACCTTTTCTGCTTCAGCAGGTGCATTTTTATTTGTTTCCATAGTATTCATGGTATATCAGCACCCTGAGATATTCAACACCAAAGAAAACAACAACCCTTACCAGCCGGAAGACGAATAAGGGTTGTTGCCGGAGGTGGGTCCCGGAAGGTGTTGTTCCTACTCTCCCTTGCAGTGACACAGCTCCCTCAGATAAGCCACCATCTCCCTGATCTCAGCATCTGTCATGACCCCCTGCCACGGAGGCATCAGGGCCGATTTGCCCACCGAAACTCCGCCGTGGGCGATCGCATCATAGAGATCCGAGTCCTTTAACCTGGACATCTCTATTGTGTCAGTGTGATTCCTCGGAGCAACGGACATATCTGCTTTGTTAATCCCGGATCCATTTCCTTTAAGCCCGTGGCACTGGGCGCAATAGAGTTTATAGTTGTCTCCGGATGTCTCTCCAAACACATCCTTGCCGCGGCCGGTGAAGGTTATGAATATTGAAAGGATCGCTGATAGAATGATTATTTTTTTTAGCATCTTTCTCCTCCTACTTTTCTGCCTTCCTCATCTCTTCTGACTTTTTCATGGTCATGAGGAAATTTGTCAAAAGCTGCCATGTGCTGTCCGGAAGCTCCCTTTTGGGCATCCAGGCCTTCGGGTCCCAGTGCTGGGGGTCTTTGATGTAACTCAATACCCAATCGCCATTCAGCCTGTCTCCTGCATCATAAAGGGTTGGGGCGGACACCCCTCCCTTAATATCCCCGCCGCCCATATCCACCTGATGACAGGCATTGCAGGCCCCGGATTTAAAGAAGAGCATCTTGGCGCTGGCCTTTGCAAATTCTGCCCCGGGCTTATAGATCCCCGTCGGCATGTCAGGATCTTTGAGCGT
Source organism: Nitrospirota bacterium (assembly GCA_016217665.1). GTDB lineage: Bacteria > Nitrospirota > 9FT-COMBO-42-15 > HDB-SIOI813 > HDB-SIOI813 > JACRHF01. Next base: position 6,610 of record JACRHF010000114.1, read on the forward strand.
CATCAGGTGCTGGGCCGCTGCAACAGCATCTTCTCTGGAGAGTCTTGAGGCGCACAGGGGCGGTTCTTGAATTTGGTCTATCTCTGTGCCCGGTACCGTGTAGTTCAGAAATATGGTGCCAGCGGGGCGTATACGGACAGGTCTTTGTAAGAACTCTGTCAGAAACTTTTCCTGGAACTTGCTTCCTGCGTAAAAAAGGTCCGGGGCCTTCTTGCTGAGGACCTCGGCAATGGTCCCGGCCTTCCCTCCATTCATCTCATGGCAGCCTGCGCATCTGTTCTGCTCAATAACCATCTTTCCATCGGCAGCCATTGAGATGTGAGGGGCTGTGAGCCAGAGAGAAAACAGGGTGATTAGTAAGAATGTCTTTACGATCTTCATGATTCACCTCCCAACGTTTTGATAGTTTCTAAACTGACTACCGGAGTAAGATATGAGTCCCCTTTCCAGCTTCAGGGTCTGCGTCCGGGGTGTTCATTAAGACCGTAATCGCCCCTCTGTGTGCGGCGCCCATCGTGTGGTCTACGATCGCATTGTTGGTCGCATGGTCAGCCGGAGAGACGATATCAAAGGTGGATGCCTCGGAAACGGCCACGTTATAGGTCGCCATACCGTAGAGAACATTCTTTGGATTGCCATTCGGATAGACCCTCTCCCAGATGCCTGCGATGGGATGGAGCGCCACGGGCATATTGATATTGGCATTTACAAAGTATAGCCGCACCCTTTCACCCGGTTTTGCCTGGAGCGCTAATGTGGCATTGGGGTCATGCACCGGATCATAGTGGAAGACCTTCCCGTTAATCAGGGCATTTGTCCAGCCTGTGTTCTCCATCAGGGCGTGATGATCGCTGGCGTTTGGGAATAACTGGGACTGTACCAGGACGTATTCCCTGTCCGGCCTTGGATAGGCCTCGTTATACCCCTGTTTGGGATCCACGATGATGATCCCGAACATCCCGCGGGCGATATGCTCGGCCATGGATTCAGCGCCGCAGTGGTACATAAAGACTCCCGGGTATTTTGCCTCAAACTTGTAATGCTTGGATTCCCCGGGTTTGACAGGGCTAAACTCATTGAGCACATCTACGATTGCCGCATGGAAATCCATGGAGTGTGACTTCTGGTTGGTCTTGTCATTGATCAGGGTAAAGTCTACAACATCCCCTTCTTTCACCCGGACCACTGGTCCTGGAATGGTACCATCAAAGTTCCAGGAGGCATACTGGGTCCCTTTATTATCAACCTCTACGGTATTTTCCACGGCATGGATATTCACCGGAACAACCTCAGCCTGTGCTAATTGAGCCGTAAGCGCCAAACCGGCTAACAGATTCATGCTGAATAGAACTCCCCTTGTCAGACTTTTACTCCTTGAAAAAAAATTCATTTTTAGATCCTCCAGTTATTGTTGTTCTGTTATTCCCCATCTCTCTCCTCTGTTCCAATAGCGATTTTTCTCACCTCCTCAAAGGATAGTTATTGTGACAATCACGTCATACTGTAATAACAAGATGCATACCAAACATGCGCAAACGCATAACTGATTGATATTATTGCTTAAAATTATTTCAAATGAGACGGACGGGGCATGAAAAATATTTCATTTTTGAAACAACAGGAGGACTTTACTTGTTAACTGCTGGAAATCATAGGGGTCGAAAGATGTTTCAGGATTTGAACTCAATTTCAATTATGAAACATGGCTGTCTCTCTGCCTGTCATTATAATGCATTTACAAAAACGTATCACATATATGTCGCACAAAATGTTTGATTAGATACAATGTTGTAGTCATTAAAGATGTGACTGGACGGATAACCATTCTTGCTGATATCTGCTATGAATATCCGTTAATTCTTAAAAACCTATTATATCAAGTAGTTATATTTATATAACTAGTCATGTCATGAAATCAGGGCAGAGTGGCATGAATTATGCTCTAATCCCCAAACATACATAAAGGAGGGAATTAAAATGATTGAATCAAGTGATGTTTTAAGTGTAATGAAGGTTGTCTACATTATTTATGGAATAATTATTGTCTCTTTTATCGGTATGTATGCCCTTGGAATTTCCCGTTCTAAACAGATACTTCCGAGGATCAGAGTCCCTTTTTATGGATGGATAGGTTTTTTAGTTTTTGTAGGTGTGGGGCTCCATCTCCTGACATATCACACGATACCCTGGGTGAAGTTGGACCTATCCCGCAATCAGGTCAAGGCTGACAAGGAGTTTAATATCTCAATCGCCGACTATAAATTTCAATTGCCTGATAATAAACTCCTGATTGAGGAAGGCCAGATGGTCCGCTTTAACCTTGAGTCTAAAGATTATACGTATGGTTTTGGACTTTTCAGGGAAGACGGGACAATGCTCTTCCAGATGCAGGTAGTTCCAGATAGCAGAAATGACATTGTCTGGAAGTTCAATAAGAAAGGCAACTACACTATCCGTTCTACAGAATATGCCGGCCCCAGGGGGGGAAACCTCTTTGTTAAGAATGCCGTATTAGTGGCCACAAATGCAGAAATAGCACAATTAATATCGCAGAAGGAACTGCATCAAAACTAATTCATAAAATGGAGGACACATCATGTTAGAAGTATCAAGATTAAATCCCTTACAGAAGGTAGCCCTTCGCTTTGCAGTTGTATCCTTAATTTATTATGGCGTGACCATACTGGAAGGGATGTTAATGCGGGCGCATCAGATCAATTATGATGTCTTTCATACGGACCACTATTATGCCATCCTGAATGCCCATCCCATGATGGGTATCTTCGGCAGCAGCTTTATGCTTGTATTTGGCGCCTTTTATTTCCTGGTACCTACCTTACTGGGAAAGAGCATCTACAGTCAGAGACTTGCCGAACTGACATGGATATTGATGACAGCTGGTGCAGGCATTATCTGGATCAGCTCCTTCTTCTTTCGTTATGCAGCACTTTATACCAACTACTGGCCACTCCCTGTCTCTAAAGAGTTTTCGCCTTTTGCCTTAGGAACATTTGCCATAGGCAATATTCTCCTTATGGGGGGGATTTTCGTTTTTTGTTATAACATCTTTGCCACAGTCTTTCACCAGCGCGACCAGAAAAAACCTATTGGTCCCATGTTGTTGTCAGCACTCGGGATTGACGGTTTTATCAACCTTTATCGCAGGCTGGCAGGAAAGGGAAGTGAAAAAGAGCCGATCATGCCATTACCGATTGTGGCCATTTTCCGTGGCACCATTGATACTGTACTGGATGCCGTTGTCTTAGGCGGGGCGTCAGTGATCTTTTTGGTCCATGCCATTTACACCTTAATGGGGACCCACCTTTCAGCAGGGTGGTTGGATGCACTTATATACAAGAATATCTACTGGTGGGGGCTTGACCTCATTGCAGACGGGTTGGTCTTAATCTATGTGGCAGGGACGTGGTATCTGCTGGCCACT
>JACRHF010000011.1 GCA_016217665.1 Nitrospirota bacterium
GGTGACCGAGCGGACAGTGGAGAGGGATTTTATCTCTGCAAGGGCCTTTTCACCCTCTATTTCTGCAATAGCAATCTCTACGATATCCTTTGTGGGGATGACCTTTTTAAGCCCCTCTAAGGTGTCTATAGCGGCAATCTTTCCATGATCGATGATGGCAATCCGTTCACATAAAAACTCGGCCTCTTCCATGTAGTGTGTGGTCAGGAGGATAGTCAGCCTGTCTTCCTTGCGAAGATTGGTCAGGAGTTCCCAGACAACATGCCGGCTCTGGGGATCTAACCCTATGGTAGGTTCATCCAGAATCAGGATAGAAGGCCGGTGGACAAGGCCTCTGGCAATCTCAAGCCTCCTCCGCATCCCCCCGGAGTATGTGGCGACAAGGTCACCCCCGCGCTCTGTGAGCCCGACCATCCCTAAAAGATATTCTATCCTGCCCCGCCTCTCCTTACGGGCCATATTATAGAATCTGGCGTAGATGTCCATGTTTTCCTGCCCGGTGAGGTCCAGGTCGCTGGTCATGGCCTGTGGAACAACCCCGATCATCTTTCGCACCTCAGAATTGTCCTTCTCAACATCCAGACCGGCCACCATTGCCGTGCCGGAGGAGGGCCGCAAAAGGGTCGTGAGTATCCGGATCAGGGTTGTTTTCCCTGCGCCGTTTGGCCCGAGCAGACCAAAAAACTCCCCCTCCTCAATCGTAAAAGAGACCCCGTTGAGGGCATCCACTGCCCCGAATTTTTTTACAAGATCATTGACCTCTATGGCGCCCATATCGTATCAAAGAAACTTTACCACCACCGTCATCCCGGGTTTTAACAGCCTATCATCTTCATTAGTGGGTCCTTTAATGGCCACCTTGACACGGAAGGTCTTTATATCCTGCCTCCCCCGGGTGACATCCCTCTGTGTCGCAAATTCCGCTTCCCGCCCGATCTCGATCACCTCTCCCTCAGATCCTCTGCCGGCAAGACCCGCTATCATTATTATAGCCTTTCCGCCCAGTTTTATCCTCCCGATATCTGTCTCTTCAATGTCAACCCTGGCCCAGATATTTTTCAGATCATATATCGTGTATATCGTCTTACCCGCCGGGACCATCTCTCCCGTCTCAAAGGATTTATAGGCAATGACACCCCCGATAGGAGAAGGTATCTCTGTATCCCTGGCCTGTGTCTCGATCAGACTGAGCCGGGCCTTCGCCTCTCCTATGGCCGCCTTTGCCGAGATTAACTGGGCCCCGGCGGCCTTAAGACCTGCCTGCACCGTCGTCAGCTCTGCCCTGATCCCCTGCTTTTTAGCCAGTGCCGACTGGAGCTGGGCATTGGTTGTGTCATAGGCCGCCTTTGCGGCATCGCTGTCCCTCTTTGCGGCATACCCCTGCGCAAACAGTCCTGAGACACGCTGGAAATTGTCTTTAGCCTCCTGGAAGAGGGCCCTGGCCCGGTCTATTTCCGACTCAGCGGCCTTGAGCCCTGCTTTTGCACCCTCGACCCGGGCCTTTGCATTCTCTAAGTTGGCCTGGGCCACCTGATATCCGGCCTCTGCACCCTGCAGACCGGCCTTTCCTTCATTTAACCGTGCGTTAAATTCACTCTTATCCAGCCGGATGAGGGCATCCCCCTGTTTTATGAGATCCCCCTCCCGGCAGCACAACCACTCGATCTTCTCTGAGATCTTTGGTGCGATATTGACCTCTGTGGCCTCGATGATGCCTGTAGCCTCGATCTGTGTCCCCTGTTTCCCGATGCCAGTCAACCGGTTGTAGGCAAGCACGATTACGGTGCCTATAAGGATCAGAGAAAGGAAAATGATCACCTTCTTTTTCATAGGGAATTTTTATCTGATCTGATGGACCATCAGCATGTTTGTGGAGCCTGCCACCCCCCAGGGGACACCGAGGGTGATAATGATGGTATCGCCATGTTTTACCAGTCCCGTCTCCAATAACTTTTTCTCCACGCCATCAATCATGGCATCGGTATTCTCTTTCAGTTCTACGAGGACCCCCTTTACCCCCCAGTAGAGGGTGAGGCGTTTTAAGACAGGCTCCGTATGTGTGACCCCTATGATGGGTATATTGGGACGATACTTGGAGATGACGCACGCTGTCCCTCCGGACCGGGTAAAGGAGACGATGGCCTTGGCCCGGATATCCGTTGCCGTATAGTAGACCGCGTGGGCGATGGCATGCTCCGGGTCTCCCTTCACCTTGATCTTCTCAGGGGCGGGCCTTATCGTCTCCAGGAGTTTATCCTCTGTCGCATGGGCGATCCTCTTCATCATGGCCACCGCCCCGGCAGGGTATTTTCCGACCGCCGTCTCCCCGGACAACATGACCGCATCCGTGCCGTCCACAATCGCATTGGCCACATCCGAGGCCTCGGCCCTCGTGGGTCTGGGGTGCTGGATCATCGATTCAAGCATCTGGGTTGCGGTAATCACCGGGATGGCCTCCTCATTGCACCGCCTGATGATCTCTTTCTGGATGATAGGGACCTGCTCCAGGGAGATCTCGACTCCAAGGTCACCCCTGGCCACCATGACCCCGTCGGCCACCTTTAATATCTCCTCTAAGTTCTCTATGGCCTCCGGCTTTTCTATCTTTGCGATGACCGGTATCGAGGCCCGCTCACGTTTGATGATCTCTTTTACAGACAGGACATCTCCCGCGGTCCTGATGAAGGAGATGGCGACAAAGTCTACCCCTTCTTTGATCCCGGTTGCGAGGTCTTCTCTGTCTTTATCCGTAAGACTCTGGATCGAGAGCTTCGTCCCCGGCACATTGATCCCCTTCTTTTCAGAAAGCTCCCCGCCGCGGATGACCTTACAGTAGATCTCCGTACCGCTGATCTTCCGGACATCGAGTTCCAACAGCCCATCGTCCATCAGGATACGGGCGCCTGTGGCCAGGTCCTGGGGAAGCCCTTCATAGTTTGTGGATACCACCATATTGGTTCCAAGGACGTCCCGGGTCGTAATGATAAAAGACTGGCCTTCTTCCAATGTGATGATCTGTTGTTCAAGCTTCCCAATCCGGATCTTGGGCCCCTGCAGGTCGAGCAGGATCCCGACGTCTTTTAGGGCCTTCCGGGAGGCGGTGCGGACATTGCCGATGGTGCGGCGGTGGTCTTCAGTGCTTCCATGCGAGAAATTGAGCCGGGCAATATCCATCCCTGCCACGATGAGGGCCTCTATCATCTCCGGCGTATTGCTGGAGGGCCCAAGCGTGGCGATGATCTTTGTGCGGCAATCCCTAACATTATCCATGTAGTTCTATCTTTCTCCTTGGGTTACCAATGAATCCCTGGGGTCTGAAGGCCATCATTAACACCATGGCCCCCCCGAAGGCAAGCATCCGGTAATCCTGAAAGCCCCTGAATATCTCGGGTAAGATGATCAGGAGTGCCGCCCCCAGGATCACGCCGGGGATGCTCCCCATCCCCCCCAGGACCACCATGGAGAGGACCAGCACCGTCTCTAAAAAGGTAAAGCTCTCAGGGGATATAAAAGAGTATCGGCCGGCAAAGAAGACACCGGCGATCCCGGCCCAGGAGGCTCCCAGGGCAAAGGCCAGGATCTTCATCTTCGTCACATCGATGCCCATTGCAGAGGCGGCAATCTCATTTTCCCTCATGGCGATCCAGGCCCTCCCGATCCATGAATGGTTGATGCGGTTGATGACAAAAACGGTAAAGACGGCCAGGGCCAGGATTAAATAATAAAAGTGTATCGGTTCGGAGAAGACAAATCCTCCAATCGAGGGACTCTGAATACCCAGGATACCATTGGGGCCGCGCGTGACATGATCCCAGTTGTTTAATACCAGATGCACGATCATCAGAAAGCCCAGGGTGACAATCGCTAAATAATCCCCCCGGAGGCGGAGGGTCACCATGCCGAGCAGCATCCCTGCAACAGCTGCCAGGATGGCCCCTATCAGGATGGCCGGCCAGAAGGATATCCCGAATTGGGTGTTCAGTATCCCATAGGAGTACGCCCCCACGGCATAGAAGGCCACATAGCCAAGGTCAAGGAGACCGGCGAGTCCCACCACAATATTCAGCCCAAGGGCCAGGATCGCATAGATCCCGGTAATGGTCAGGACATCAATATAGTAGTTATTGATCGTGAGCGGGGTAATCAGGAGTAAAGTTAAAAGGGCCAGAGGGAACCCCCTTTTTATCCAGGTCGTTTCCAGCATACCGTATACCGTACAAATACTGTCCTGAACAGAGCGTGAGAGAATCCTCCCTTCAGGCGAGGTGATGACATCTTTTGTCTTTGTAAAGAGGGTAAATCCGGCAAAGATGATCCCTGCGGCGATAACTGACCGCCCGATCCCCATGAAGGGGAGCAAGAGGAGGCCGGACCATAGGGATGCAAAAACAGATTTATACCTTTTCCGGAACACGTTCCCCCAATAGGCCGGCGGGTTTAAAGATCAGGATCAGGATCAGGACAATAAACGCAAAGGCATCTTTGTATTCGCTCGAGATATAGGCGGCCCCCAGGCTTTCCAAGACACCGAGGAGAATGCCTCCCAGGACCGCGCCCTGAATATTGCCGATGCCGCCAAGCACGGCCGCAGTAAATGCCTTGATGCCTGCCACATACCCCATATAGAAATTCACAAGACCATAATACATGGCCACCATAAAACCTGCAACTGCCGCCAAAACAGAACCGATGATAAAGGTGGCCATGATGACATGATCAATATCAATTCCCACAAGAGACGCCATCTTCTTATCCTGGGCCGTGGCCCTCATGGCCTTGCCGAGCCGTGTCTTTCTGATAAAGGCGTGGAGAGAGATCATCAGGAACATCGAGGTGGTCATGATAAATATCTGCAGATAGGTGAGGCTGGTATTGCCCAGGGATAACCCGCCGGCAGGCAGGATATGCGGGAATATCTTGTCCGCAGAGCCCTGGGTCAGCATGACATAATTCTGGAGGAAGATGGACATCCCGATGGCGGAGATCAGCGGCGCCAGCCGCGGGGCGTTCCTGAGGGGGCGATAGGCAACCCTTTCCAGGGTCAGGCCATAGGCGGCACAGGATATCATGGTCAGGATCATGACAATGCAGAGGGAGAGGATCAGACTCTTAGCGGTCAGGCCGGTTGCTGTAAGCAGGGAGAGGGAGATGATCGTCATATAGGCGCCCACCATGTATATCTCGCCATGGGCGAAGTTGATAAGCTCCAGGATGCCATAGACCATGGTGTAGCCAAGGGCAATCAGGGCATAGACCGCCCCGAGGGTGAGACCATTGATGAGTTGTTGTAAAAACATCCTCTAAGGTATTGCCTCCCCCGGCTTCCAGTATTCTTCAAATTTTCCATTCTTCGTTATCCAGACGACATAGGGAGATCGCAGGATATCACCCTTTTCGTCCCATTGGAGATTGCCAACTGCCCCGGCATGCTTCATTTCATGGATCGCCTTGCTGACGGCGGTCCCTTCTGTAGTTTTGGAAGTCTCTATGGCACGGAGCATTACGTTTGCGGCATCGTAGGCATAGATGGAATACGGGCCAGGCTCTCCATAAACCGCCTTGTAGGATCTCAGAAAGTCCTTTGCGCTTCCAAGACGCTCCGGATCAGGGCTAAAGGTCAGGTAGCTTCCTTCAGAAGAAGGTCCGGCGATCTCGACAAATTTCTGATCAATCACCCCATCACCGCTCATAAAGGGGACATTGATGCCAAGCTCCCTGGCCTGTTTTATGATGAGCCCTCCCTGCGGATAGATACCGCCGAAGTAGAGGAGTTCCGCCCCTTTCCCTTTCAGGGCAGTAAGGACGGCCCTGAAGTCTTTGTCTTCCTGGCTGATGCCATTATAGTCAACCACCGCAACCCTGTTGCCCAGGGCCTTCACAAACTCATCTGCCAGCCCCTGACCATACGTCGTCTTGTCGTGGAGCACGGCGACCTTTTTGAGCCTCAGCACGTCAGCGACAAACGTTGCCGCGACAAGACCCTGCTGATCGTCACGTCCGCAGACACGAAAGACACTGGTGAAACCCTGTTCGGTCAACTGGGGATTTGTTGACGCAGGGGTGATCATCGGTATCTGTGCTTTGTTATAGACAGAAGACGCCGGGATAGAGGCGCTGCTGTTGAAGTGTCCAATCATACCGGTGATGCCGTCATTCACAAGCTTATTGGCGACAGAAACCGCCTGTTTCGGGTCATGCTGATCATCCTCAACAAGAAGCGCGATTTTTTTACCAAGTACCCCGCCTTTTTGGTTCCACTCCGTGATGGCCATCTCCGCCCCGTTTTTCATGTCCAGACCCATCTTACTCTGGTCCCCGGTCATGGGTCCGGCAAGGCCTATTTTTATAGGCTCCTCTTTTCTGGTACAGCTGAGGAGCAAAGAGAGAAAAAATATGGAGAAAATAACAGCAAGGCCCGCGCCGGCATGCCTTTTTTTCATGGCCCTAAAATACACTGATCATCACCCATTGTCAATTTGTCAATATAACTACAGCGCTACCTTTTTCACCCGTGCGGCGTTCTGAAGAACAACAATGGCCTGGTGTAAGCGCTGGAGACGGAGGTTTCTGCTGCGGATAGCCGCCTGATCATGGGAGGGAAACTTTTCGTTACGAACGGCGGTCTGCAGTTTTTTCATCTGATAATAGAGCTCTTTGTAGGCATCATTGGCAAAGCCTTTCAGGATGAGTGGATTCAAAAAGATAAATCCATCGGCAATATCCGCCGCCACAGCGGCGATGCTCTTTCCCCTGACAAGGTCCTCCGGCATAATAGTGTAAAATTATCATGGGGGATTGAGCCGCGTCAAGGAAGGATTTTGACGTCCTTGACTCATCCAGACAATTGACGTAGTATTATCACCGTTCCCTATGGAAACCCTACTGGACAGGCATATATCTTTCCGGGAAACGAGAGGGTGACCGGTGTTTAAAAATTGGACGCCGGCACAGGTAGTAGCCAGCGGATTTCTTGCCCTGATCCTCCTGGGCACTCTCCTTCTTTCATTGCCATTTTCTGCTGCTGATGGACATGGAATAGGGATCGTCAATGCCCTCTTTACCTCGGCCTCCTCTGTTTGCGTCACAGGACTGATTGTCAAAGACACCCCGAATGATTTCTCCATCTTCGGCCAGCTGGTTATCATGATCCTGGTACAGATCGGAGGCCTCGGCTACATGACGGCCTCTACGGTTGTCGCCCTTCTGTTAGGCAAACGCATCGGGCTTAGAGACAGACTTGTCATGAGGGAAAGCCTCAATGTCCTGAGCCTCGAGGGACTGATACACTTTACCAGGATGATCGTGTGGGTTACCCTCTGCATTGAAGGGTTAGCGGCGGTCGTCTTGTTTTTGCGCTTCTCCTATGACTTCTCATACCCCAGGGCGATATACCTCGGGGTGTTTCATGCGGTGACCTCCTTTAATAATGCCGGATTCGCCCTTTTTTCAGATAACCTGATACGATACCGGGGAGACTTGACGGTGAACCTGGTCATCATGGGCCTGATTATCTTAGGCGGGGCCGGGTTTATTATCTTCAGCGACCTGTTTAAATATATCAAGGGAGAGAATCTCTCCCTCTCTCTCCATACCAAACTTACCCTTTCTGTCATGGGTGTTCTGACCGTTGGGGGTGCGCTCCTCCTGTTTTTCTTTGAGATGCATAACAGTGGCACGATGGCAGGGCTGCCGTTACAGGAGAAGATACTTGCATCCTTCTTTCACTCTGTCAGTGCCAGGACAGCGGGTTTCAATACGCTTAATATTGGCAGCATGGCCAACGATTCGCTGTTTATACTGATAATCCTGATGGTGATCGGCGCTTCTCCGGGGAGTACCGGAGGCGGGATCAAGACCACCACCTTTGGCATTATGATCGTCGCCCTGTGGGCCACTATGTTAGGGCGCCAGGATAACATGGTCTTTAGAAGGAGGCTGCCCATGGAGCTGATCGCAAGGGCCTTTCTATTGACAACCATGGTCTCGATCCTCATAATAGCCTCAACGACAATCCTCCTTTTAACTGAGAACAAGAGTGTGACGATGACGCTCTTTGAAGTGGCCTCCGCCTTCGGGACTGTAGGCCTGTCTGTAGGGGATGGGGGGGTTTTAAGTCTTTCTGCCCTCTTTTCAACCCTGGGTAAGATCATTATAACAATAACGATGTACATTGGCCGTATTGGTCCATTACTCCTGAGTATGGCGATCATGGGGCACGCAAAGCCTCAGCGGTTCAGGTATCCGGAGGAGAGGGTGCTTATTGGATAAGGCGTGTTAATGAGATGATCTTAAAGGAGGGTCTATGGGGAAGCAGGTAGCCGTGATTGGCCTGGGCAGATTTGGCGCCAGTGTCGTGGAAACCCTCGCAAAACGGGGATGTGAAATTCTGGCCATCGACAAGACCGAAGAGAATGTCAAGGCAGTCACCGGGTATGCCACACATGCCGTGCAATGTGACGCCACCGATATCCGGACGTTAAAAGAGCTTGCTGTCCAGAATATGGAAGTTGCCGTTGTCAGTATCGGTGAGGATGTGGAGGCCAGTGTCCTGATCGTTATGGCCCTGAAAGAGCTGGGAGTCAGGGAGATCATTGCCAAGGCGGTGACGCCCCTGCACACGAAGATCCTGGAAAAGATCGGGGCGACACAGGTCGTCTATCCCGAGCGCGATATCGCTATCCGCGTTGCCACTCATATTGTGGCCCCAAACATCATAGACAGCTTGATCCTCTCGCCGGAGTATTGCATCAGTGAAGTCCCTGCCCCTCACGGATTCATAGGCAAGATGCTGAAAGACACCCACGTCCGGTCTATGCACCGGGTCAATATCATTGCGATCAAAAGAACGGTGACAGAGGTCTATAAAGGAAATACCGAAGTACGGGAGATCGTCAATGTTGCCCCCTCCGGAGAGGATCTGGTCATGGACGGTGATATCCTCGTCATCCTTGGGCGTGAGGAGGATATTGAAAAATTGAGCCAGTTGGCGTAGTGGCTATAGCGGGTGGGGTCATAGTCCCTTTGCGACTTGCCGGAGCAGTTGGGCACCTGTCAAGGCGAGCAGGTGGAGGAAAGCCAGCCCGAAGAGGCTGGAAGGCTTCCCCGCCTGCGAGTCCTTAGACAGGTCAACTGCGTAGGCCAGGAGCGAAGGGACTATGACCCCACCCGCCAACGAGGCATTACCGGCTAATTTGCAATCCCTTTATAGCTATGAAATAATATAAGGCATGGAAGGATTCTGGTTAGAAAGTCTATTAATTCTTTTCCTCATTATCGCGAATGGTTTTTTTGCCTGCTCGGAGATTGCAATTATCTCTGCCCGGAAGAGCCGTATAAAACAACTCATGGAACAGGGGGACCGGCGGGCAGAAATTGTCCATCAGCTCCAGAACAAGCCAGATGATCTGTTAGCCACTGTCCAGGTCGGAATCACCATGGTCGGGATGCTGGCAGGGGCGCTCAGCGGTGCTGCGGCCATAGAGACACTGAAACCGCTCCTCCAACAGGTACCCATAGGATTTATCCGGCAGGGGAGCGCACCCATTGCCATCGGTATCGTGGTATTGATCACCTCCTATCTCACTCTGATACTGGGAGAGCTTGTGCCCAAGTCCCTTGCCCTCAGATTCTCTGAACCTATTTCGCTGGTTGTCGGCCGGCCTGTTCAAATTCTATCCAGACTCACGTTCATACTGGTCAGGATACTTACGGCCTCCAGCAGTTTCTTTCTGAGGCCTTTTGGCAAGATGCCGCCTCCGGAGGGCTCCTTTGTCACAGAGGAGGAGATCAAGATCCTGCTCAGAGAGGGGGGAGAGAAGGGGATATTTGAGAAATCGGAGCAGGAGTTAATCCACAGTGTCTTTGAATTTGTAACCACGACCGTGAAGGAGATCATGGTCCCCAGGCCCAAGATCAAGGCGCTCGAGATGGATACCCCCATCGAGGAGGCCATCGCTTTTGTGATTGAAAGCGGGTTTTCACGATTCCCTGTCTATGAAGGATCGATGGAAGATATCCGGGGCATCCTGTATGAAAAAGACCTGCTGGAGATCCGGGTGAACAAACGGGAGGTCCAGCTGAAAGACCTTCTGCGTCCTGTCTATTTTGTTCCGGAAACGAAAAAGATAGACGCCCTCCTCAGAGAGCTGCAGCGCCGGAGGATGCACATGGCCATCGTGATCAATGAATATGGGGGTGTGGAGGGGATTGCTACGATGGAGGACATCATCGAGGAGATCGTAGGGGAAATTGAAGACGAGTATGATTTTGAGGACAGGCCTGTCAAGGTTCTCAAGGACGGGTCCATGATCATCGATGCCTCCCTCCCGATCCGGGATCTTAGAGAACAGCATCAGTTGGCCATCGAAGAATCTGAGGATTATGAGACCCTCGCAGGGCTGGTACTATCCCTCCTCCAGAGGATGCCAAGGGGCGGAGAAATCGTCAAATATGGCGATTACAAACTGACGATCGTGGATATCGAGGGAAACCGGATCTCAAAGGTCAAGCTTGAGAAGGTGACCCATGTCCCCAATATCATGGGAGAGAAGATCCAGCGCAGGTTTGAGTGAAGCACAAACTGGCTGTTGAAAAAGTCTGACAATCTGTCATTCTGAGGAGCCGAAGGCGACGAAGAATCTGATAACCCATTGTTTTCCAGAGGAGTCAGATCCTTCGCTTCGCTCAGGATGACAAGCAAAAAGACTTTTTCAACAGCCTGCTAAGTCGTCAATCTGCGGAAGAGATTCAGGATTGTTTGCGTTAGGCTACCAGGCTGGCCACTGCCTACTGCACTCCCATTTATGGATGTCATGGGCATGACTTCGTAGAGGGTGCTGGTGACGAAGCACTCATCAGCTGTGTAAAACTCATTCGGATAAAATGCCTGTTCGATGACCGGGATGCCATTTTCTTTCAATAGATCGATCACGATGGATCTTGTGACGCCGTTCAGGATACCGGCACTCAGTGGAGGGGTCTTTACGATACCATCCTTTACCATAAAGATATTGCTCACAGTCCCCTCGGCCACATAACCTTCCATGTTCAGCATGATTGCCTCTGCGGCATTGAGCCTCGTTGCCTCCACCCTTGCCATGATGTTATTCAGGAAGTTTAGGGACTTGATTGCGGGGTTCAGCGCTGAAGCAGGTATCCTTCGGGTATTGACCACTGCGGCACGGATACCGCTTTGATACAGATTATCAGGATAACCGCTGAACTCCTTTGCAATGATGGTGAGGGTTGACGAGGGACAGCCCCCGATATCCAGCCCGGGTTCTGACACTCCCCGTGTCACAGACAATCTTAAGTAGGCATCGTTCAGATGATTGGCCTCAAGGGTCTTATAAAGGGCCTCGATGAGATAATCTCGCGTGAAGGGAAGTTGCAGATAGATAGCCTCAGCCGATTGGAACAGACGGTCTAAGTGGTCATTACAATGGAATATGGTGCCTGAATAGACCCGGAGGGTCTCAAAGACGCCGTCGCCGTAGAGAAAGCCCCGGTCGAGGACAGAGACCTTGGCCGCCTCTTCCGGGACGAGAGAGTTGTTGAGGAATATCAGCATGGTATGAGCTTGGGGATTAACCCATCCCCATCCTAACCCTCCCCTTGAAGGGGAGGGAACAATTAGGCATCGTTAAAATTTATACATTACCAATCCGGTCAAGAACTTGGGGTAAAAGTATGTCGACTTCTGCGGCATACGTTCGCCGGTACTGGTAACCTCTTTGATCTCTTCTATCTTTGTGGGATTCAGGAGGAAGGCGGCCTGGTATGTCCCTGAACCGGCCTTCTCAATGGCATCCTGGAGATCCTTTACGTAGTAGAGGTTCTCCTGTCTCCGGATGCTCTCTTCGCTGAAGCCAAGGATATCCTCTAAGATGAGCGTCTGCAGGATTGAGACATCAAGCCTCCTCCAGGCGAAGGGTTTGTCTGATGTGATATTTGAAAGGATGGCCTCATCTTTAAGGGAGAGAAGGGTGTACCTCTTTTCGTTCTTGAGATACAGGCCAAAAAGATGATCCTTCGCCCCCCCCTTTTTCATCGCCTCAAGTAACTGCTGGCGCGCCTCTTTCTCCCTGCCGCCGGAAAAATCAAAGTCTTTCAACAGAAAGTTCCTTTTAAGACTTGCATAAAGGCCCTGTAGTTTTGGCTCAGGGACATCATAGATGAGTCTGTGGGTCGGGAGTATCGTAAGGCCCGGCTCATCCATATTGGCAAAGTACATCATGACATAGTCCGACGGTAGTTCTCCTGCACTTGCCCCTGCCTTTTCCTGCACCTCGTTCCTGTAATTTAAAGAGGCCTCATAGCGGTGATGCCCGTCGGCGATATAGACAGTCTGGTCCTTCAGCTCTCTTTTTACCAGCTCTATTAAGGCAGGATCGCTGACAGACCAGAGCCTGTGCCTGTAACCGTTGTCATCAGGTACTTCCAGAGGGGGTGTGTTCGCAATACTTCCCTCAAATGCTTTATTGATCCTGCCGGCAGGCGAGGAGTAGAGAGAGAAGATGAAGCTGAGGTTTGCCTGGCATGACCTTAAGAGATGGAGCCTGTCAGACTTTGGTTTTGACAGGGTATATTCGTGCGGCACGACCTTCCCTTTTCCAAATTCCTCCAGGCGGCAGAGGGCGATAAATCCCTTCATCACCTTTTGTCCGTTGTCCGGCGTCTGATAGATCAATTCATAAAAGTAGAGAGACGGCCTGCTATCTGGGATCAGGATCTGATCAGAAAGCCACTTTGAGAGATATCCGGCAGACCTTGTGTAGCGATTATTATTTTCCGTATCGTCCGGCAGCTCTTTATTGAGGTCGAGCCGGATCGTGCTGTACTCGTCTCTTTTGTAATACATCTCCTGCTGCTCAGGGGTAATAATGTCGTATGGCGGGGTGACGACACGCCTGAGGTCTTTAATCTTGTCCGGGTTGTACAATATCCCTTTAAATGGAAGAATGTCTGGCATAGTTCTTCATATCTCCTTTTGTTCACGCTCAAAAATGCCCAGGTGCAAGGAAGGACAAGGATTTGAGCCGAGGCGTACTTCCCGTACGTTGAGGCTCAAATCCGCTGTCCTGACGCCGCACGACCCGTTGCAATTGCCTTCGGCGCAACGGGTACCCCGCATTTTTCAGCGTGAACCATATCTCCTTATCTCAAATCTAAAAAGTTCGATAGGGTCATCCTCTCCAATACCGGCCTTTGCCCTGGCAATCCCTACCTGTTGTTCAACGGTGTCTACCCCTTCCAGATCCGGCAGGAGAAGACCGCACCGGCCGCTGCTTTTGACGATGACCCCGTATCTTTTAGGATCAAGGGTGCCTTGGGATTGGGATGTGACAGGTTCAGGAGTGGTAAGGACATTGACCGATACATCCGTGTCTTTGAATTCAGACAGTGTGAGCGGCATAAAACGGGGATCCCGTGTTGCGGCAGATATGGCGTTCAGGATGATCTCTACAGCAACCGTGGGTGTTGCCGGCTCGAAGGTGCCGATACACCCGCGTAGTCTCCCCTTCATCTTCAGCGAGACAAACACCCCATGTCTCTCCCTCATCTCAGGGGTCAACTCTTCAGGCGGTCTTATAATCTCTTTTTTCTCGAGGTATCCTTTAATGGCCTCCCTTGCCAACTGCACAAGGGGATGAACAGGCTGTCCCATCTACAGTTCCCGGTCTACGACATAGTCGGCCACTGCAAAGAGGGCCTGCAGAGGCGTGGAGTCCTTAAACAGCGTAAGACTCTTTTTGGCCTTTTCAACATATCCCCTGGCCTTATCGAATGAATATTCAATCACCTCATAGTGATACATCAGCTTTAAAATATAGTCGAGATTTTCCAATGTGAAATCATGGCGCCGGATAATCTTCTCGATTTTTGTGAACTCATCCTGGGAACACCTTTGGAGAAGGGAGAGCAGGGGAAGGGTTATCTTCCCCTCCTGCAGGTCTTTGCCGATGGATTTTCCAAGCTTGGTCTTATCCGCGACATAGTCCAGGGTATCATCTGCCAACTGGAAGGCCATTCCAATATTCCAGCCAAAGGATTCGATATCGGCCTTCTTATCCGGAGGGCAGTCTCCGAGGATGGCCCCTATCCGGCAGGAGGCCGCAATCAGGGCCGCGGTTTTGTTTCCGATGATCTGAAGATAATCCTCCTCTGTAATCTGTACATCACCATTGCAGGCCAACTGAGAGAGCTCACCCTGCGTCATCCTCCGGGTAGCCTCTGCCACGGCCTCATTGATATCATGGTTACACAGGGATACAATCTTGCACTGGGCCTTGGTATACAGATAGTCCCCGACAAGGATACTGGCCTGGTTCCCCCACAGCATCCGCGCTGTTTTATTCCCGCGACGGATATCGGCATCATCGAGCACGTCATCATGCAGGAGGGTTGCCGTATGGATGAGTTCCACGACACTCGCAAGCGCTATCTGCGTATTTCCGCGGTACCCTGCAAGCTGGGATGTCAGGATGAGCAGGAGGGGTCTGAAGCGTTTGCCTCCGCTCGTAAAGAGATAGGTGCTGATGGTGTTTATTAATGGAACGTCTGATTTCAGGTCCAGACGGATCTGGTCTTCGACCCTCTTAAGGTCCTCTCTGCAGAGGCTCCAGACGTCCTCTATGGTCAGCCGTGCATTTGCCGTTGCGATACTCTTCACGGGGTCAATAGTAGGTCACATGCAAGGCGGTTGTCAAGATTAAAA
>JACRHF010000015.1 GCA_016217665.1 Nitrospirota bacterium
AGTCTTGCGCGTCCTTTAGCCCTTCTCCTGCTCAAGATCCTTCTCCCATTCTTTGTCTTCATCCTTCTTCTAAATCCGTGGGTCCTCTTCCTGCTGATATTATGCGGTCTATAGGTAATGGACATAACTCCTCCTTCAAAAGGACTTATTATAATTTAATGAGTTGAAATGTCAACATTTTTTTCTCCTTTGACCCGAAAATCCCCGATCAAATCCCCCTTCCCCCCTTTTCTAAAGGGGGGGGGGCCTAATCTCCCCCTTTTTTATAAAGGGGGGATAAGGGGGATTATTGTCATGCTCCTTTGTGAAGCCTTGGCTTATCGGGGTTTCATTTGAAAACAGATATAAATGAGATTATAATCTTCAACGGTGTCTATGAATGAACAGGACATCGTTCATGAGGTCTTAGGGATGGAGAATCTCGCCGAAGGAAAGATGAAAGGGCGTCTTGTCGTATTCTTGCTGGGACAGACAGGCATGAGTCTGTCCAGGTTAGAATCTTTAAAATACCGGCCCATAAAAAGCTCTCCTAACTACCCGGATGTGATCCCATCCCAGTGGAGTATCACCTCCTTTAAATCTGTCATCCTGGGTCAGGAAACAGGGATCCATGTGAAGGCCTACCAGCCGGATATCATTGTGTTCGAGGCATCTGTTCTGATCGAAGACCTCCTGTCTGATTCTGTCCTTGATCTGAAAAGAGAACTGGTCACAGAGGGGCAGAAGATGCTGAACCAGTACAATTGTAATATGGATTTTTGCGAAGAGTACAGTGTCTACTGTGTCTCAGAATACAAAGGAGACCCGGAGGTGTTTGTGACAACCTTCGGGGATAAGATCGTCAGCCATCTAAAGAATGAACGGCTCCCCTTGGACAAAGAGGAGTTAAACTCGACCCTCTCCTATCACCTCAAGTATGCAAGGGATGATATGGCCATTGTGGATTGGGATGGCGCTTTTCTTTTCGACCCCAATGGCCTGTTTGAGGAGAATATCGAGCTGTTCCAAACCGCCAATCTCCAGCTCCTCCGCTACAGGACCCTTGATAAAAAACTCGATGAAAGGTTATCCGCCACGCTGGGGTTTCAACGGGGCCGGCCAGGATCACTCCTCCGGTCCGGCAAGGTCAGGGACAGCCTGCTTGAGATCATGCAGATACGCACGGAGTCTATCTTAGAGACAGAACAGGTGGAATACCCTATCAAACTTATAGGCGATTGGTATTCGGCGAAGTTATACAACCTGATGTCGAAGAAATTCCACCTCGACACCTGGAAGGGCAACATCGACAAAAAGCTGGACACCATAGAAGATATCTACTCTATGGCCGCAGAAAACTTTGCCATCTCCTCAAAAAACAGGGCAGAGTTTCTCCTGTTAGGAGGTTGGTTTATACTCCTGGCGGGCTGGTCTATCTTGCTTGTTGTCGAGATCCTCACACGGTAGGTATATGGTTCATCAGGAAGATACAATCTGCGCCATCGTAACCCCGCAGGGTATCGGGGGGATCAGCGTCATCAGGCTCAGTGGAAGAGATGCCATTGATATCGCCTCACGGCTATTTCATCAGAAATCAGGAAGACCCCTGAGCGAGGCGCAGACGCATACCCTCCATTACGGAGATATCATGGACCCTGCCTCTGGTGAAAAGACAGATGAGGTCCTGGTAAGCCTTATGCGATCCCCCCATAGCTTTACCTGCGAAGATGTGGTGGAGGTGAGTTGTCATGGGGGGCCGTTGGTTACCTCCAGGATACTCGAGACCTTTATTAAGGAAGGGGCACGGCTTGCGGAGCCCGGGGAGTTTACTAAGAGGGCCTTCTTGAATGGCCGGATTGACCTGGCCCAGGCAGAGGCGGTTATTGAGATCATCAGGGCCAGGACAGAGGAAGGCCTGAGGTGCGCCTTATGGCAGTTGGAAGGTAAGTTATCTAATGAAATCAATATGTTGCATGATGAAATGGCCGGTACAATCGCTTCGCTTGAGGCCTACATAGACTTCCCTGATGAAGAGCTGGGTGTTGCGACAGAAGACCTGCTTGGGCGTGTCCAGTCAGTGGTGAACCGGATCAACCGGCTCATTGAGGGATATTACCGGTGGCGGCCTTTCCGGGAGGGTATTGTAACGACCATCGTCGGCCGCACCAATGTAGGGAAGTCGAGCCTGCTAAACACCCTGGTTGGGGAGGAGCGAGCAATCGTGACTCCCCACCCGGGGACGACGAGGGACATTGTCGATGGAATGATCAATATAGGCGGCATCCCCTTGCGGCTATTAGATACTGCGGGGCTGCGGATGGCTAAGGATCTTGCGGAAGAAGAGGGGATCAAGCGGATGTATCATACGGTTGAAATGGCGGAATTGATTCTTCTTGTACTCGATGGGAGTGAGGCCCTGACAGAAGAAGACAGGGAGATTATGGGACGTACAACAGGCAGGAAAAGGGTGATTGTAATCAACAAGATAGATAAGGGGGATAGCATCACGAAAGACCTGGATGTGAAGGATGACCCTGTGGTCCGTATATCGGCCCTTAAGGGCGAGGGGATTGAAACCCTCAAGAAAACGATCCGGCAGATCATCATCGGACAAGAAATGAAATGGGAAGGGGAGGCGGCTGCCGGGAATTTAAGACATAAGGCGGCCTTGGAAGGGGCGGGGAAAGAGCTGTATAACTTCTTTGAGTCTGTTAAGCAGCGACTCCCCCTTGAGATTCAGGCACTCCACCTCCGGGGGGCCGTTGACCTCTTAGGGGAGATAACCGGAACGGTAACCACAGAAGACATCCTCAACCGGATATTCAGTGAGTTCTGCATAGGGAAGTAAAGATAATCCCCCTTACTCCCCACGCCCAATGTTCCACGTGGAACATTGGGCATTAAACAGGAGTGTGCTAAAATAGGCGGCTATGGTTCATACTGACTACGACGTCATCGTTGTTGGCGCAGGACATGCCGGATGCGAGGCGGCACTGGCATCTGCAAGACTGGGGTGCAGGACCCTGGTTATTACCCTCAATATCGACAATATAGGGTTGATGTCCTGCAATCCTGCTGTTGGGGGCATCGCCAAGGGCCACCTCGTCCGTGAGATAGACGCCCTCGGGGGAGAGATGGGCAGGGTAACCGACAGGACGGGCATCCAATTTCGCATGCTCAACACCAGTAAAGGTCCCGCTGTTCAGGCACTTAGGGCACAGGTAGACAGACATGCCTACAAGCGAGCCATGCGATCCGTCCTGGAATCGCAGGAGAATATCGATATTATTCAGGCCATGGTGGAGAGGCTTATTGTAGATGGTGGAAAAGTAAGGGGAGTGGTGACCCACCTGGGTACGGGTTACGAATCAAAGGCGGTTATCCTGACTACCGGGACGTTTCTGCAAGGGCTTATCCACATCGGAATGGTGCATTATCCTGCCGGAAGGGCAGGGGAGTTCCCATCGGTCGGTCTTTCAGAGGACCTGGCAAGGCTTGGATTCATATTAGGCCGGCTCAAGACAGGAACCCCTCCCAGGATCGATGCGAGAAGCATCGATTTTGACGTGATGTCCCAGCAGGCGGGAGATGAGCCTCCCGTCCCATTTTCATATACTACCGGAAAGATTGAAAGGCGCCAGGTACCCTGCTACCTGACATACACCTCTCCTGTAACCCATGAAATCATAAGGAAAAATCTTGACAGGTCCCCCCTCTATGGCGGGGTAATCAAGGGGATAGGCCCCCGGTACTGTCCCTCTATCGAAGACAAGGTCATGAGGTTTGCCCACAAGGAGCGGCATCAGGTCTTCCTCGAACCCGAAGGGTATGACACGGTGGAGATGTACGCAAATGGCATCTCAACAAGCCTCCCTGCCGATGTCCAGACAGAAATGGTCAGGTCCATCAAGGGGCTTGAAAATGCAGAGATTATGCGGCATGGTTACGCCATTGAGTATGACTTTGTCCCCCCAACACAGTTGAAGCCAACCTTAGAGACAAAGCTCATAGAAGGGCTTTTCCATGCAGGACAGATCAACGGGACATCAGGATATGAGGAGGCGGCCGCCCAGGGTATTATCGCAGGGATAAACGCTGCCTTAAAAATCCACGAAAGGGAGCCGGTCGTCATCGACAGGGCAGAGGCCTATATTGGCGTCTTAATAGACGATCTCATCACCAAAGGGACCCAGGAACCGTACCGGATGTTCACATCAAGGGCGGAGCACAGACTGATGCTCCGCCATGATAATGCGGATGCAAGGCTTACAGAGAAGGGGCATCAGATAGGGCTCATCCCTCTGGATCGCTATAAAAGATTTGAGGAAAAAAGAGCGGCTATTGAAAAGGAAAAAATCCGTCTCCGAAAGATCAGGATAAGTAGCCTAAAGTTGCAGGACAGGCAATGTGGAAATGCAAATCCCCCTTTCTCCCCC
>JACRHF010000016.1 GCA_016217665.1 Nitrospirota bacterium
GCAGTTCGAGACTGCTCTGAAGAAAATCGACAAACTCCGGTTCCCATAATTTTTATGAATTTGCAAGTAACTCACAAACAGACATCCAGTATTTCCAAGGGGTTCCGGGTCAAAAATAACATTTTCACGCATTATTGAGGTTAAAGCACGGTCCATGTGGTGTTGTTCACGATTATGTTGCATTCTACTTCGGTTATTTATCGCCTATGCTGCTTCAACTCAAGACCGGCAGAGTAGAGGGATATGACGAAGGACAGGAGTCGCTGATATATCTCGTGTCCACAGTCCAAGCCGTTAGACAGTCGGGTGTCGAATTTGTTTTCTCCGATGGGCATGGAATTGCCGCGTTCACGGACTGGTATGATGATCTGGCGGACCTGGACAAAGTCGATTGGGACATGGTTTACCAGAGATACTGGACGGACAATGTCAATGACATGGACCGGCAGAGGCGTAAGCAGGCAGAGTTTCTCATTCACAAGTTCTGTGACTGGCAATTGATTTGTGAAATTGGCGTTATTAATGATACAATATTGCACCGGGTAGAAGCCATCATGAGTGCTTTCCCTGCAAGCCTGCGCAGGCATGTGTGTGTACGAAGAGAATGGTATTACTATTAGGGAGGAGGTCTTGCGATGATTGAAATTACCCATCGTAATATTCTCAGGACCGATGCGGAAGCGCTTGTGAATACCGTCAACTGTGTCGGGTTCATGGGCAAGGGGATTGCCCTCCAGTTCAAGAAAGCCCATCCGGACAACTATGATGCATACAAGAAGGCCTGTGATGCCGGTGAAGTTCAGCCCGGCCGGATGTTCGTATATGAGACCGGCTCCATGATCAATCCCAGATACATCATCAACTTTCCTACTAAGCGTCATTGGAAAGGGAAATCGCGCTTAGACGACATTAAAGCCGGCTTGACGGCGCTTATCGAGGAGGTGCGGAAACGTGATATCAGGTCTATTGCGGTGCCACCGCTCGGTTGTGGTCTGGGAGGGCTCCAATGGAGCGTTGTGCGACCGTTGATCGAAATGGCCTTTGCTGACCTACCTGCGGTGAAAGTCCTTCTTTTTGAACCGCACGGAGCTCCCGATGCCAGGACCATGCCGGTCGGCACCAAGTATCCAAGGATGACGATAGCACGAGCTCTCTTTATCAAACTCATGCACCAGTACAACCAATTTGCCTACCGGCTGACGCTCCTTGAGATTCAGAAACTCGCCTATTTTCTCCAGGAAGCAGGAGAACCTCTGAAGCTCAAGTACGACACCGGTCTCTACGGCCCCTATGCGCCGAATCTCAACAAGGTCCTCGAAGCGCTTGAAGGACATTATACGCGGGGATACGGGGACACTCAGAAGCCTGATGTTGAAATTGAACTGTTGCCGAACGCGGTGGAAGAAGCTGACAAATTTTTGTCAGAGCATCAGGACAAGAATGTTCTCCTGGACAGGGTTGCTGATTTAATCGAGGGTTTTGAAACACCTTATGGGCTGGAACTTCTTTCCTCGGTCCATTGGGTGGCGCAACGCGATTCTGAACCCGCCCGTAATCCGGCTGAAGCGGTTCGGAAGATTCACGATTGGAATGAGCGCAAGCAGAAGATGTTCCGTGATGACCATATACGTGTTGCCTGGGTGCGCCTGCAGGAGAAAGGCTGGTTGACTGGATCAGGGGTGAACTGATGCCAGGCCAGCATACCGAAAAGGCCTTTGAAACCGCCATAGAATATCACCTGACCACATCGGGTGGCTATGTAAAAGGCGACCCCGAAACCTTTGATTACAACCGAAGCCTCTTTCCACAAGAGGTGATAGAGTTTATTAAAGAGACCCAGCTTAGGGAATGGGACTACCTCAAGAACCTTCAGAAGGATAAGACCGAAGGGATACTTCTTGATGACCTCTGCCGGGCGCTCAATTCAGAGCATGAAGGATGCCTCTCTGTTTTACGCCATGGCTTCAAGTGCTTCGGGAAGCTTTTCCGTGTGGCCTACTTTGCGCCTGCAAGCGGCCTGAACCCAGATACACAGAGGCTCTATGATGCCAATCGTCTTACAATTACACGCCAACTCCGTTACTCAAACCGGCATGGGAACACTTTGGATATCACATTGACGCTCAATGGAATACCTGTTGCCACGGCCGAGCTTAAAAACCCCATGACCGGACAGACATGGCGGAACGCCGTCTATCAGTACAAGCATGACCGTGACCCGGCGGACCTGATCTTTCAGTTCAGGAAGCGGGCACTCGTCCATTTTGCCGTAGATACAGATGAGGTTTACATGACCACCCGCATCTCGGGGAGGAGCACGCATTTCCTCCCTTTTAACAAGGGCTGTGCAGGAGGCGCGGGCAATCCTGATAATCCAGGAGGTTATAAGATGGCCTATCTGTGGGAAGAGGTTCTGGAACGGCATAGCTTCTTAGACATCTTGGCACGCTTCGTCAATCTTCAGGTAGAAGAAAAGAGACTCGGCGGAAAGAAAATAAAGCGCGAGACGATGATCTTCCCACGATACCACCAGCTTGACTGCATTCGGAAGTTGGTGGCTGATGCACGGCAGCGGGGCGCTGGCGCGAACTACTTAGTCCAGCATTCAGCCGGGAGCGGCAAGTCGAATTCCATAGCCTGGCTGGCTCACCGCCTCTCAAGCCTTCATGATGAAAAAGATGAGAAGGTCTTTGATTCAGTCATCGTGATTACTGACCGGATCGTGCTCGACCAGCAGTTACAAAACACTATTTATCAATTCGAGCATAAACAAGGGGTGGTGCAGAAGATTGACATGGATTCGTCTCAGCTTGCCACTGCCCTTGCCACAGGGGTTCCCATCGTGATAACAACGTTACAGAAATTTCCCTTTGTCACTGAGAAGATTGGTGATTTACCCAAGAGGAAGTATGCCGTCATCATTGATGAGGCGCACAGCTCGCAGGGGGGTGAGACGGCCACTGAGCTCAAGGGGGTGCTCGGCGGTGCGGCGATCAGGGAGGAGGTTAAAACTAAAATTGAGGAAGAGGGATTGCCCGACTCCGAAGAAGAGATACTCCGCACGATGGCCAAGCGGGGCCGCCAACCCAATATCAGTTTCTTTGCCTTTACAGCCACGCCAAAATACAAGACTCTGGAGGTGTTTGGAAGACCCGGACCGGATGGCAAGCCTGAGCCATTTCATCTCTACAGTATGCGCCAGGCCATAGAAGAGCGTTTTATCCTCGATGTGCTCAGGAACTACACGACCTATAAGACTTACTACCGCCTGATCAAATCCATCGAGGACGATCCGAAGGTGGACAAACGGAAGGCGGGCCGGGCCTTGGCCCGATATATGAGCCTGCACCCATACAACATCGCCCAGAAAACGGAAGTGATGGTGGAGCACTTTCGCCATTTCACCATACGCAAGATAGGCGGCAGGGCAAAGGCCATGGTGGTGACCTCAAGCCGTCT
Source organism: Nitrospirota bacterium (assembly GCA_016217665.1). Classification (GTDB taxonomy): domain Bacteria; phylum Nitrospirota; class 9FT-COMBO-42-15; order HDB-SIOI813; family HDB-SIOI813; genus JACRHF01. The sequence continues at coordinate 3,460 of JACRHF010000016.1, forward strand.
CCACGCAGTGCGGTATAAGCAGGGGTTTGACAAGTATATCGCTGAGAAGGGTTACAGCGGGATAAAGACTTTGGTCGCCTTCTCCGGGACGGTGATTGACCCCGACCTGTCGAACGTGGAGTACACCGAGGTCGGGATGAACCACGGCATCCGGGAAAAGGAGTTGCCAGAACGATTCGCAACGGATGAGTATCAGGTGCTTCTGGTAGCGGAAAAATATCAGACCGGTTTCGACCAGCCATTGCTTCACACCATGTATGTAGACAAGCGTCTTGACGGCATACAGGCAGTGCAGACGCTTTCCCGCTTGAACCGCACACACCCGGGAAAGGAGGAGACGTTTGTCCTGGATTTTGTGAACGAGCCGGAGGATATCCTTTCGGCATTCCAACCCTATTATGAGCAAACCCTGATCGGAGAGCGAGCTGAGCCGAAGCAACTTTACCAACTTCAAGCCAAGCTTGATGGATATCAAGTCTACTATAAGACTGAGATCGAAGAATTTTCCAAGGTCTTCTATAAGCCAGCGAGGAACCAAGCGGCCTCGGATCATGCCCGAATGAACGCATGCATAGACCCTGCAGTAGTCCGTTACAACGAGCTTGAGGAAGAAGAGCGGGAAGAGTTCCGAAAAACGCTTGTCGCCTACCGGAATCTTTATTCGTTTCTTTCGCAGGTAATCCCTTTCCAGGATTCCGATCTGGAGAAACTCTACTCCTATATCCGGTTCCTGCTCACGAAACTGCCGAGAGGCGACCGTGGGCCGGCCTACAATTTCGAGGACGAAGTAGCTCTTAAATTCTACCGTCTTCAAAAGATTACTGAGGGAGCAATCGTCATGGAACTGGGGGCGCGTCCTGAAGTGTCAGGCCCCACGGCTGTAGGCACCGGAGTCGCCCGAGGCGAGGAGATCGAGCTTTCGAGGCTGATTGACATTCTGAATGAACGGTTCGGCACAGAGTTCAGGCCCGGCGACCAGCTTTTCTTTGATTCGATTCGGGAAGATGCGGTTGCCGACAGCTACCTCCGCCAGGCTGCAATAGCCAACACTATGGAGAACTTTGGCTATGTGTTCCGCAAGGCGCTGGAAAACCTCTTTATTGACCGTATGGAACAGAATGAGGAGATAACCGCGAAATTTATGAACGAAGAGCAATTCCGCGATGCCGTGAACCGGTCCCTCCTTAAAGAAGTCTATGAGCAGATCAGGGAAGAGAGGGCAAAAGAATGATAATCTGTATCCCTTACATTACAAGGTGTTTTTATGTTTAAACCTAAATATTCGATCACACCTAACATCCTGAATAATCTTATTAAGACAGCAAAGGCAAAGGCAGTGGTTGACAACGCCTATCTTGTCCCAAAGTGGGAAGTGGCTTTGAGGAGAGAGGCGCTGATTAAAAATGCTCACGCCTCTACAGCCATTGAAGGAAATCCTCTTTCACTTGAACAGGTCTCCGAGCTTGCAATGGGCAGAGACATTATGGCAACAAGGAAGGCAAAGGCGGAGGTCTTGAACTATTTAAAGGTATTGGAAGACCTGCCCGGTTTGGCTGAAGACGGAAAGATTACCGAAAAGGTGATATTTAAAATGCACAGTCTTCTTACAAAAGACGTTCTCGAAAACCCCGAAGACAGCGGCGTCTATAGAAACCGGCAAGTAGTAATCGGAAACAGACGAACCGGCGTTATCACGTTTCGGCCACCCGATACCAAAGATGTCCCTATTCTGATGAAGAAATTTGTCAAATGGCTGAACAGTAAAGAGACCTTAGAAACTAATCCAGTACTTACTGCAGGCATGAGTCATTATGAGTTTGTAAGAATCCACCCTTTTATAGATGGAAATGGGAGAACAGCAAGGGCATTGGCGAGCCTCATTCTTTATTTAAAAGGATTTGACACAAAGAGGTTTTTTGCGCTCGATGATTATTACGACAGCGACAGACAGTCATACTACAGGGCACTCCAAAGTGTGGACTCAAAAACGCTGGACATAACGGAATGGCTGAAATATTTCACCTATGGGGTGGCTTTACAGATCGAGAAGGTAAAGGAAAAAGTTCTATCCCTGAGCAGCGATCTCAAGCGGAAACAATTGAAGGGACAGATAGCTCTGACTGAGAGACAGATGAGGATTGTAGAGCGGATAAATGATTATGGACACATCACGAATAAAACAATCCGGGAGATGTTCAAACTTTCTGATGAGGGAGCGTTAAAAGAGATTAAAAAACTATTATCCATAGGGGTAATAAAGGCAGAAGGCAAAGGGCGTAATATCAGATACCTCCTTGCCTGAGTTGGCGATTAGGTTGGCAATTAAGTTGGCGATACAGGTTGTGACGAAAGGTAATCATCAGGCAATATAAGCAGGCGGCAACTATTCAGTTTGTTTCCCAGACTTGCCAGGATGCCTAACTATAGGCGCTACCCCGTTAGCCTTTCCTAAAAGTGGTTGAAATTTCATACCCACGCTGTTATACTGGAAAGTCACAGCGTGAATAGAGAGGAAGTATTGTATAATCCTCAATAATGCGTGAAAATGTTATTTTTGACCCGGAACCCCTTGGAAATACTGGATGTCTGTTTGTGAGTTACTTGCAAATTCATAAAAATTATGGGAACCGGAGTTTGTCGATTTTCTTCAGAGCAGTCTCGAAC
>JACRHF010000013.1 GCA_016217665.1 Nitrospirota bacterium
AGGACATTCTGGTGCCTGTCAAAGATGAACTTGACGATATTTCGTGAAAGGAGTAACAGGAGCACCACGAGGAGTATGAGGTTGATATTAAACAGGGTCAGGATGAGTATATTATTCCCCAGGAGAGAAGTGCCCTGCTTCTCAAAGAGGATCTCCACCACGGTCAGGGTTACCGTGATGGCCAGAAAGGCAGAGATGATAATGATGGGTCTCTTCATTTAAAATCCTTGAGCATAAACTCGTTGGAGTGCGCCCACTTCGTGCTGAACTCTGAATAGGGGATAAAGAATAGCGGATAGCGCAATAAAAACGGGAGCTCTCCGGCCTTGATCTCTGCCTTGATACTGACATGGTATCTATGGTTTCCACTCAGGGTCCTGAGCGGAATGAAACGGACCTTATCGATCCTGGATACCCACTCCACCATCTCATCGTAGGAGTCAAAGACGTGCTCTTCTTTAGCGCCGATGATGTCTCTGGTGACATGAAACTGTTTTTTAAGGGTATCATACTTGACGGAATACCGGATGGTCGTTGAGGCCTTCTCTTCATCAAGCCAACCGGGGATCACCCGATGCAGGACAATATAGTAAAAGAACTCCCTGCTGACCCCGTTAATGATCTCACTCTTGATCTCCGGCGTAAAACCGCCTTTATACAGGGCCGAGACCAATAGATCGTTGTTATCGCGGGTCACGGCGATATCCGTTATTCCCTCAGGTGCCGCCAGCACAACCGACGTCCATAACAGGATGCAGATAATTGCTACGAACGCAATAAATGTCTTTATACGGCGTTGGACTCCTCGGAAAATCCCAGACATAATATAAAAAGACGTACTACCTAAAGTACGCCTGCGGTTTTCCTCGTCGTCCGCCTTGTCTAAAGCCATTTCTTGCGTTCGTAGCATGTCCCTTTAGTTAATGCGCTTGCATTAATATGGAGATTCGCATAGGCACAACGATTCCTTTATTCCTTTACTCCTTTATTCCTTATCCGGGCCCTTCCGCGGGGATATAAAGGGTGACAGCAGATCGACCGGCAGGGGGAAGATGATCGTAGAGTTCTTCTCTGTGGCAATCTCTGTGAGTGTCTGAAGGTACCTGAGCTGAAGGGCCGCCGGCCTTACACTGATGATCTCTGCGGCATCCGCGAGTTTCTGTGCGGCCTGGAACTCTCCTTCAGCATGGATGACCTTTGCCCGCCTCTCCCTTTCCGCCTCTGCCTGTTTCGCCATGGCACGCTGCATCTCCTGGGGCAGGTCTACATGCTTCATCTCGACGGTCGCTATCTTTACCCCCCAGGGCTCTGTATGACGGTCAAGGATGCGTTGAAGGTCCTGGTTTAATTTGTCCCGGGCAGAGAGGAGCTCATCGAGGTCCGCCTGTCCCAGGACGCTTCTCAGGGTCGTTTGGGCGAGCTGAGAGGTGGCGTAGAGATAGTCCTCGACCTCGATGATTGCCTTCTGTGAATCCAGCACCCTGAAATAGACCACGGCGCTCACCTTTACAGACACATTATCCCTGGTGATGATATCCTGGGTCGGCACATCCAGGACAACCGTCCTGAGACTGACCTTGATCATCTTCTGGACACCGGGGACCAGAAGGATGAGGCCAGGCCCCTTGACCCTCCAGAATCTCCCTAACATGAAGATGACCCCGCGTTCATATTCCTTGAGGATTTTAACGGCGCTGTAGAGGAACATACCGGCTAACAATATGATAATAAGTGGACTTAATAAAAGTTCCATGATTATACCCTCCCCGGTTTATACCTGTTTCTTCACAAGAATCGTCATGTGGTCTATTCCTGTAACCTTTAGCTTTTCTCCTTTATGGATAGGTTCATCACTCCTGGCGTCCCAGATTTCACCGTGCACGAATGCTTTACCCTCCGAATCAATGTCTGTGCCGGCCTCTCCCCGTTCTCCGATAAGGCCTTCCATGCCGGTAGAGGGGTGCCTTTTGTGGACCTTCACGGCCATCCCTATCGCCACGGCAAAGAAGAGGGCCGAGAGCAGAGCGGCAGGAAGAATAACCAGCCAGGAGATCTTTAAAAAGGGGACATCGGTGTTCATCAGCATAATGGAGCCCAGGACCATAGAAATGACGCCAGCCACAGACAGGAGACCATAACTGATAATCTTGATCTCTGCGATGAAGAATATAATCCCGAGGATGACTAAGAGAAGACCCGCATAATTGACCGGAAGCGTTTGAAAGGCATAAAAGGCGAGGACAAGGCAGACGGCGCCCACCACGCCGGGGAGTATGGCCCCCGGACTTGCCAGTTCGAAGAAGAGTCCGTAGATCCCGAGTATCATCAGGATATAGGCGACATTGGGGTTGCTGAGGGTATTTAATATCCGCAGTCTTAGCCCCATGGGGAGTTCTTCGAATACGGCCCCTGTCGTCTCAAGCCGGATCTTTCCTGCAGGCATTGTCACCTCACGGCCGTTGATTGCCTTCAGGAGTTCTTCCCTGTTTTCTGCCACCATATCGATGACCTTCAGATTTAACGCCTCTCTCTCTGTGATGGAGACACTCTTTCTGACGGCCTCCTCGGCCCACGCTGAATTCCTCCCTCGCTTGCCGGCAATAGATTTTATATAGGCGGCCGCGTCGTTTTCAACCTTCTGGCGCATCTCCTCGTCCATCTGGCCGCCGCCCAGGGCCACAGGGTGGGCCGCGCCTATATTGGTCCCCGGCGTCATGGCGGCCACATGGGCGGAGAGGGTGATAAAGACGCCGGCTGATGCGGCCCTGGCCCCTGTGGGGGAGACATAGACGATTACAGGGACATCCGAGTTGCTGATCTCCTTCACGATATCGCGCATGGATTCATCAAGCCCACCGGGGGTATCCAGTTCCATTAAGAGGGCTGTCGCATGGTCTTCGTTGGCCTTCCTGATGACCTGGGAAAAATATTCTGCTGCCACAGGATTGATCACGCCGTCATACCTGGCGACATAGACCTGCTTTTGGGCTGAGATGGATAAACTGTACAGGCCTGCAAACAATAAAATAGCCGCAACGATCACTGGATATAGATGAAGCCCTTTTTCCCTCATCCCTGTTTCTCCCTTCTAACTTCCTGTTTCTTGCTTCTCACTCTTCACTCCTCACTTCTTGCTTCTTGTTTCTCACTCCTCTCTATTTCCTTCGCCTCCTGCCACAGCATCTCCATTTCCTCTAACGAGACATCAGCCCACTCTTTTCCCTCCCTGGCGATCTCTTCTTCGATATGTCTGAACCGCGAGATGAACCGGCTGATAGACTTGCGCAGGGCGTCTTCCGGATTGACCTCGATAAAACGTCCGATATTGACGAGGGCGAACAGCAGGTCTCCGAGTTCATCCTCCATCCCCCTGCGGTCCTTTGCCCTGAATGCCTCCTCAAATTCCTTCATCTCCTCAATCACCTTAGAGAAGACCTGATCCGCGTGCTCCCAATCAAACCCGACCCTTGCCGCCCTCGCCTGCAGCTGATGTGCCCGCAGGAGGGCAGGCAGGTGAGGGGGGACCCCTTCGAGGATGGACTTCCTCTCTTCCCCCTTTTCTATCTTTTTTATCGCCTCCCACTGTCTTAAGACCTCGTCTGCGTCCTCTGCCTTCTTATCGCCGAACACATGCGGATGGCGGCGGACCATCTTCTCACTGCCGGCCGTCAGTATATCTTCAATGTCAAATTCGCCCGCCTCCTTGCTGATCTGGGCATGGAACAGGATCTGATACAGCAGGTCCCCCAGCTCTCCTTTTAATTTAACTGGTAATTTAACCGGGTCCTTTTCCTCAAGGGCCTCTAAGACCTCATAGGCCTCTTCGATAAGGTAAGGTTTCAAAGAGTCCCTGGTCTGCTTCCTGTCCCAGGGACACCCCTGTTCCCCCCGGAGCCTCTCCATGATCTCCACGAGTCTGTCGAAATTCTTAGACATATCCTTCACCGAGGCATTATGCGCCCCTCTCCTGTCAATGTGGCAAGATTATATCACAAATGGGGTAAAATGTACTTCTTGCTTTTGTTACCCTATTTATGATAAAAATTGGATGGGCAGGAGGTGGCCGAACGATGGAGGAAGAAAAGGAATTTACAGTCAAGGATAAAAGGCGTTTCACAGAAGGGGCTGAGGGCACGGAAGGGCCCCCAAAAGAGGCCCTAAAAGAGGCCCCAAAAGAGGAAAAACGGACCCAGGCCGGAGACGAGGGGCATGTCCATACCCCGCCTGTAGAGATCAATTTCGCATCTTTTATCTTTTCCCTTGGGAGGTCGGCCTTTATCCATCTCGGAGAGGAGCCTGACCCCATGACAGGACAAAGGCAGGTCTCTATCCCCCTGGCCAAAGAGACGATCGACATCATCTCCCTCCTTGAAGAGAAGACAAAGGGAAATCTCACGCCGGAAGAAGCCCAGTTGTTAAAAAATATCCTGTATGCCCTTCGCATGAGATTTGTGGAACTGGCCTCGAAGGGCCCGTAGGGGATGGAGGGAGTATTTTAGAGGAGAGGATTTGAGCAGAAAGGCCACAATCATAGTCTCTCTTGTCCTTCTCCTGTTAGTGGCAGTCTTTTCAGCATTATTTCTCCAGCGGCATTCCCTCTCGCATATCCTTGAGCAAAAGATCATTTCCTATATCGAAGAAGAGATCGGCCGTAAGATAGCCTTCTCTGACAGTCAGATCCATATACGCCCCTTTTACTGGCAGTGGAATAACGCAGTCCTCAGTGACCGGAAGAGCGGCGAAGTCCTGCTCAAGGCAAAGACTGTCAGGATATACCTGGACATGGACCTGGGTCTGTTAAGGATGAAGGTGGTGTCGATCCGGGAGTTACGGTTTACAGATCCTGTCCTTACTGTCGTTCGATATTCTGACGGCAAGACGAACCTTGCCGGTCTCTTTCCGAAGCGACCGCCGACCGTCTGGCATGTGACGATAGACAAGATAGAGGTCACCCATGGACGCATCCTGTATGATGACCGGCTGGCCCATCGGGCAGTAAACCTCCAGGGTGTCCGCGCCCATATTCTGCCTGATCTGAAGAATAAGAAGGGGAGTGGTGATCTCACGGCCTACGGTTATTATAAAGACCAGAAGGTCCTGCAGAAAGGTTTGAGAATCAAGGGGGGTGTTGCCGTTGATTTTGATGCCGCAAGCCGTTCCTTACGGACGGTAAGGGTGGACGTCCTCCGCATTGATTTGGCTGCCGGGTCCAAATTGAAGGCCAGGGGTATGATATACGGCAATGGCATGATAGACCTGAACGGAGACATCGCCCTTTCTCTTTCAGATATTACTGAATATATCCCGGATCAAAAAGACCTCCAGGGGCAGATCATGTTCTCCGGGGGGGTGAAGGGGAGCCTTGCCTCACCGGAGGTCGAGGGGAGTGTTATTGCAGAGGGACTCTCGTACGACGCCGTCCGGTATGGCAATTTAAAAGGGGATATCGCTTATAAAGAAGACCTCCTCAAATTGACCAACCTCAGGAGTGAAGTCCTGAACGGCCGGATTGAAGGCGGCATTGAGATGGACTTCAGGGAGATGCCCCCGGCATACCATGTTGCCTTGAAAGGGGAGGACCTCAGGCCCTATGCGATGATAAACCGCTACCACTCCGGCCTTCAACAGGAGATCCGTGAAGACGGTGTTGTCAGCGCTGAGATCGAGGCCAGGGGGCAAGTGCCGCGCGACAGCAAAGAGATGGCCCGGAGCAGCGTAGAGGCCAGGGGGTGGTTGAATTATCAAGATGAAGTCCAGCGCCTTACCTTCTCCGGTGAGATTAAGGAGGGGCGCCATATCAGTCTCGGCATAACCGGGGAGCTGACGGACATCGCCCGTTATGTAAAGATCCCGCGCTTTCCGCTGCACGGCGCCGCATCCCTCAACGGCGAAATCTCCGGCACTATGGACAGGCCTGTCATCAGCGGGGTGGTCATGATGTCTAAGGGGGTCGTCGATGACATCGCGTTTGATTCCATCACCGCAGACCTGAAGTTCTCGGAAGAGACCCTCTACCTGCAGCCCGTCTCTTTCAGGCGCGGCGGGGCCCTCTATCGCATTGCAGGCAATATACACTTCCGCTCGCCTGGTTTTAAGGATCCCTCCTTTGACCTCCAGGCTGAAATCAACCAGGGCTCGCCGAAGGATGTCGTGGCCATATTTTACCGGAGGCTCCCGCTGGATATGAAGACAGATGGACGCCTTAAATTTACCGGGGATGCAGACGACTTTCTGGGCACTGCGGAACTCAACGTCTCTGAGGGGTCTGCTTATGGGCAGGCATTTGACAACGGCCATGTCGCAGTGACCCTGACGAGGGACAGGGTCCTCTTTGACAGTGTGAAGGCAGAACTCGGAAGAGAGTCCGTATCCGGCAAGGGCTGGATCGGATTCCGGGGAGAATCCCGCGGGGTGTTTCATGCAGATATCTCCTCAGGAGAGTTCAGCATAGAGAATATAGACCTGCTGACAGAGAGGACGACCCTATTAAAGGGGACGGGAATTTTTAAGATCACCGGCGATGGGAAGATCACGGACCCTGTCATCGAGGCCTCTGTCCGAATCCCCCGTCTCTTCATAAAGGAGTCAGACACCGGTCTTGCACAGATCTCGATATCCAAAAACGGAGAAAAGGCCATGGTGGCGGGAGAGGCCCTCTCTTTGCGCTATGAGGGTCATGTGGTATGGGACAGGGAGGCCCCCTTCAGAGTAACGATTCACATGGAGGAGGGGAGCATCCGTCCCCTGCTGTCCCTGCTGAGGCCTTCTATAGCGGGTGAAATATCGGTGAGCGCTGCAGGAGAGGTCCTGGCGGAGGGGAGACTTGCGGACCTGAGCACCCTGCAGATAAAGGCCGTCCTGCCGCAGGTGACCGGCCTCTATGGTGATTACAGGGTGGAGAATGACGGTGACATCCGGCTCAGTTATGCAGAAAACAGGCTGACCTTTGATGCTGTCAGATTCAAGGGGGAAGGCACGGCCCTCGGTGTTATTGGAAATCTGGCCCCTCACGGGGATGTCAATATATTCGTGAATGGCGAGGCCGATCTGAGACTTCTGACACTCCTGACCCCTGAGATCAAATACAGCAAAGGAAAGGTCTTTGTGGCCTTTCTCATTAGCGGCGGGATGGAGAACCCGTCCCTGCAGGGGGGGCTTGCGGTCAAGGACGGGACGATCAGGAGTACCACCCTGAGGCAGACCTTAGAGGGGGCCAATATCTCCCTCTTTTTCAATGGCCGCGAGATCGTCTTAGAGTCCATGACCGGTATGGTCGGGGGCGGTACTGTGAATGGTTCCGGAAAGGTTGCGATCGAGGGGTTCGATGTCAAAGAATTCGGGTTTGCCCTGGAGGTGGCGGATGCCCTGTTCCGGTATCCGGAGGGCCTTGAAACAAGGATAGACGGCACCCTTTTGTTTCAGGGCACCCCCAGGTCTAAAGGTCTCAAAGGGGAGATACGGATAAAAAAGGCTGCCTATGAAAAGAATTTAAATCTAAGGGCGATGGTCCTTGAGCTCCAGAGAAAGAGGGTCAAGCTGGAGCAGTCTGTGCCGTTCTTCGGCAGTACGGATCTGAACATCCATATTGGCGGGAAGAAAGACATATGGATCAACAATAATCTTGCAAAACTCCCTGTGGAGGTAGACCTTGTATTAAAGGGGACCATCGATCATCCCCTGCTGTTCGGCAGGATAGAGGCGGACGATGGGACTTTTGTCTTCAGCAGAAATCCCTTCAAGGTGATCTCAGCCACCGCTGATTTTATCAGCCCGGACACGATCAGGCCGGTGATGGATATCCACTCGACGACAGAGGTGAGGGGGTATCATATCGATTTGAGGCTCTCAGGGACCATTGAGAGGTTTAACCTGTCCCTGAGCTCTGAACCGCCCCTGAGCGAGACCGATATCTTATCACTTCTCACCGTGGGCCAGACCGCGGCCGAGGCGGCAGAGACCATGAAAGAGGTCGGCACAGTCGAGGCTACGGCATTCCTTGCGGCCCCCATCCAGGAGAAGATCGAGGGCACTTTGCAGGACATGCTTAAGATAGACCGATTTCAGGTAGACCCCTATTATTCAAGCTCGACGGCCTCAGAGGGGGCGCGTCTCACCGTGGGAAAGAGGCTGCTGGACGAAAGGCTCTATGTCACCTATACTACCGGAATTACGACGATCGAGGAGCTGATAAAACTGGAGTACTTCCTCGGAAAAAATGTCTATGTCGTCGGCGAGCGGGATGAACAGGGCAGAATGAGCGGCGATGTTAAGTTCAGATTCGAGTTTAGATAAGTTGACGCGGAAGAATTTCCCAATACATATCATCTTAACCCTCCTGATTATCTTATTCTCTTCCCTGCACGCCTATTCTCAGGATAATTTAAACACCTTTGTGGGACAGAAGATCTATTCGATCAAAGCGGTCTCCACTTCGGGCATTACTGAGAGTGACATCGAAAAAGAATGTGGTCTCAGGAAGGGGGAGATATTTTCAATCCCTGCGATTAGGACATGTATCGCCTTGTTCTATCAGAAGGGTCTCTTCCAGGATATCCTTGTAGAGGCCTCTGAGGAGGGGGGCGGGGTCAGGGTTCAATATACCTTTGTAGAAAAGATAAGGGTGGGGAATATCCGGATAAAGGGGCACGACTACTTTTCTGTTAGGAGGCTCAAGTCTGCCTCAGGGTTAAAGAGGGGGAATGACCTGAGTAAAGACGGCATATCCGGGGCAAGGAACCGCATCCTGGATCTTTATAAAGGGGCCGGATTTTTTGATGCCTCTGTAGAGGTAGAAGGTATGCCGGAAGGCAGGAATCAGGAGGCGGCGATACTGATAATGATCCATGAAGGAAAGAGGGCAAAGGTAGCGGATATTATCTTTCAGGGGGATACGATCCAGCCTGTGGAGGAGCTGGCGTCCCTGATGAAGTTACACAAGGGAGATTACTACAGCGAAAGGGAGATGGATCAGAGTATACAAGCCCTTGAGAGACATTACACGGATAAGGGTTACCTGAAAGTCCTTATCAGTCCCCCTGAGTTAGTCTATGCCGAGGCAAAAGGGGAGGTATTACTCACCCTCTCCATAGAGGCAGGCCCCCATGTGGATGTCCTGTTTGAAGGGGCTGAGGCGATGGCCCCTGAGGCATTAAAGAAAGAGCTCCTGATATGGAAAGAGAAGGCCTTTGACAGCTCTGTCTTAGACGAGTCTGCAGACAAGCTGACACAATTTTACCGGAATAAGGGATACTATTTTGCGGCAGTCACGTATCGCATTGATAAATCGGATGACAGGAATCTTAAGATTGTCTTTCAGATCACAGAGGGCATTCCTGTAACGGTCAGAGAGGTGGGGTTCAGCGGGAATCATTATTTCAGCACAAAAGTTCTGAAGGAGTATCTGGATATCAAAGAGGGTGGGGGCCTCATAGAGGATGTCTTAAAAGAGGATATCAAAGAGATGACGACCCTTTATAAAAACAGCGGTTTTCTTGAAGTCAAACTGACCCCCGATATCCTGTTCCACGAGGAGGACAAGACCCTGGGCATCCGCATCAGTGTAGAAGAGGGGATACAGACATTTCTAACCAGGATAGAAGTCTCGGGGAATAATACCTTCAGCAGGGACGAAATCATGGGCCGTATCAAATCAAGAGAGGGACATCCGTACAATGAATCTCAGGTAACCGATGACCTCTATAGCCTGCAGTCCTTTTATGTCCAGAAGGGGTACCTATATGCCTCGGTAGACCTGAAGAGCAGATATAGCCCTGATAAGAAGGAGGTCATGATTGATTACATCATCACGGAAGATAAGCCCGTCTATATCGGAGAAACCTATGTGAGCGGTCATTCTGCTACAAGGGAATATGTCATTCGGCGTGAGCTGCTCATCAAGGAAGGGGATCTGTACAGCTATGAGAATATCCTCAGGAGCCAGAGGCGGCTTTTAAGCCTGGGGATCTTTAAGGGGATCAAATTAGAGCCCATGAACCCTGAAGTCAGGGAGTACCGGAAAGACATGTCCCTTAAAGTAGAGGAGGGGTATCCTGGGACTGTCGAATTTGGGATCGGTTATGGCGATGTGGAGAAGATGAGGGGGATGTTTGAGGCC
>JACRHF010000018.1 GCA_016217665.1 Nitrospirota bacterium
AAGGGACCTGCCGTTTCGCCGGACAGAGGCCGTAAGGATCACGGTGTCGTGGACAGCGCCGCCGAGGGCCGCACCGACCAATATCCAGAGGAACCCGGGCAGGTAACCAAACTGGGCGGCCAGGACCGGCCCTATCAATGGACCAGCGCCTGCAATGGCCGCAAAGTGGTGGCCGAACAGGACCCACTTGTGCGTCGGGTGATAGTCCCGCCCATCCGCCATCCTCTTTGAGGGGGTAATCCGCCGGTCATCCAATGCCAGGACCTTAGCCGTCAGGAAAGACCCGTACAGGCGATAGGAGATGACAAAGAAGCAGGCTGCGGCGACCACAAGCCAGAGGGCATTGACCTTTTCTGCAGGATGGATAATCCGGGTAACGACCGCCAGGGCAAAGGTCCCGCTAACGGCAATGGCAGCAGTGATGAGGGATGATGGTTTCATGTTGAATTTGATTATAGTCTGAAGAGATAGAGATGGTCAAGATTTGCGTATCTTACAGTGGTTTACCGGGCGAGACCGTGTTATAATGAGTTGTTCACCCAAGGGGTTACCCCTATGGCAAAGAAAAGACGAAGCATTCAGCAAAAGATTGTCATCGCCCTGCTGGTTGTCGGATTTCTGCCGGGATTCGTGGGTGTATTCTTTACCTATCTGAGCGGAACCAAGGCCCTGAAGGACTCCATTGGCGCCAATTTCCAGACTATCGCCATAGAGACTTCCGAGAAGATCGATCTGATCATCCAGGAAAAGATCCGTAATGCACGGACCCTCGCGATATCCCCTCCCATAATCGCCGCAGTGAAAGGGGAGAGAAACCGTCAGGGGGATTCAGTCCTGCTCAACTACCTTCAGAGATTTCAAAGAGAACAGGGAGAAAATATTATCTCCATCGCGGTTGCAGATGAGAAGGGGCACACGATAGGTACGGCCGGCAGGCCGCTTTCAACACAGGGACCGGATAAAAGATTCCCGGACAATACTATCAGGAATGGCAGGAATGGCAGGAATGGCAGCGATGGTAAGGAACCGGCCTTTGTGGGTGGGTTCCATTTTGACACTGCCTTGCAGGAATACCCCCTATGGGTCTCGGTCCCCATCAAAGAAGATCAGAATGCCGGAGGCATCGGAAACATTATGGTCCTCTACAATGTCAAGGAGGTATTCGAGGTCATCAATAATATCAGGATCGGGAAAACAGGTCATGCAAACTTAGTCGCCTCGGATGGTACCCTGCTGGCATGCCCCCTCTTCCCTCCCGGAACGCACACGATCAACGATCGGCTATTACGGCAGATCGCCATGCCGCAGCCGGGCTGGGGAGTCGCACACGATGATGCCCATGGAGGGAAGGATTCCATTATCGGGTTCTCCCCGGTGAAGATAACCCTGCAGATGGGGAAAGAGAACTTTGGCGGACAGAAGTGGTATCTGTTCATACGGCAACTACCGAAGGAGACATACGCCCCGATCTATGTCCTGCTGTGGAGGGTATCGATCCTGGGTTTTACCATCGTCGGTATCCTGTCTCTGCTCGGATACTTTCTGGCAAGAAGGATCGTTGGGCCTGTCAGGATGTTAAGTGAAGGCGCTAAGCTGATCGGCCAGGGGCACCTTGACCATCATCTTAAGATTACCACCGGAGATGAGATCGAGGAGCTTGCCGGAATATTTAATCAGATGGCCAGGGACCTCGAAAAGAGATTCCAGGAGATCCGGTTAGAGAAACAACGTCTCCTCAATAGCGAGCGATTGTCCGCCTTGAGCCAGTTCTCTTCCACCTTTGCCCATGACCTCCGGAACCCCATCATCGCGGTTAAAAAGACTATCGAGATGCTCAAGGATTCTTACCCCTTCTCTCAGGACGACACCATCAAAGGGATCTACTGTGACCTGATCTCTACCTGCGGGCTCCTTCTGGGCTTAGTGAATGACGTCTTAGACGTCCATCAGGTCAGCTATCGGGATCTGCCCCTCCTCTACTCCTCCTTTTCTCTTAAGCAGGCATTGGAAGAGGTCATCAGGCTTTTACATATTGAGGCAGAGGACAAGAAGGTTCATGTGGATATGATAGAGGAGAGCGAGGATGATGTCCAGATGGAAGGAGACAGGAGGAGGATACAGAGGGTATTTATAAACCTCCTGAGCAATGCCCTCAGATATTCCCCTGCAATGAGCACCATCCGCATATCCTTTAAGACATCGTCGGCTCCGGTGTCATCAGAGACCAATCATCTGCTGCAGTTTAAAATCGAGGATGAGGGGCCGGGGATCCCCCCTGAGGACCTGTCAAAGATATTTGATCTGTTCTACAATAGCGACAAAAGCGGTATCAAACCAGGAACAGGACTCGGTCTCTATTTCTGCAAGGTGGTCGTGGAGGCCCATGACGGAAGGATATGGGCTGGAAACAGGACAAATGGCGGTGCGGCATTTTTTGTCGAGATGCCGCTGGTACGGAGGGAGAAAGATGCCTATCAGGATTCTTATAGCCGATGATCAGAGGCTTTTTCGTCAGAGCCTGAAATATCTCTTAGAGCAGGAAGGGGATATGAAGGTGGTGGGAGAGGTGGGCGACGGACAGGACGCCTTCACGCTGGCCCAGGAGAGTCATCCGGATATCATCCTGATGGATGTGGATATGCCCAAGCTGGATGGCGTCACGGCGACCCGCCTGATCTTAGAACGGAAACCCTCCATAAAGGTCCTGATGCTCTCCGTGCATGATGAGGACGAGAGGATCATCGCCGCCATACACAATGGGGCGATTGGATATATCCTCAAGGACGCGGATCACAAGGAATTCATACGGATCATCCGGGGCACCTTCAGGGGAGAGAATGTGGTATCCCCCTTTCTGGCAAATCGCATCCCCAAGGTCATGTCGCAAATCGATGGTCCTGCATCCCACAATAAAGACGCAGAGGCGCACTCAAAGATATCGCTCCTGACAGAGAGGGAGAGGGAGACCCTCGGTCTTGTGTCTGAGGGGAAGAGCAATAAAGAGATCGCTGATCTGTTATGCATCTCAATAGAAACTGCCAAATCTCACCTGCAGACAATCTACAGAAAACTCGGCGTTAAAAGCAGGACAGAGGCGGCTATTCTGTTCCTGAAAGAAAAGCCGTCATAGTGAAAAAGGGGACAGATTTATTTTCCGAGATTTCCGGAAAATAAATCTGTCCCCTTTTTCACTCCACTATCTCAAAATTTCCTTAAGCTCTGAGAAGTCCTTAATCAGTAGATCAAAGCCGGCCTCCTCAAGCTCCTCTATTCCCCTGAATCCGTACATGACCCCGATGGTGGCAATGCCTGCCCTCTTCCCTGTCTCACAATCAATGGGGCTGTCCCCCACAAAGACCGTCCTCTCCCGCAGGATGCCAAGGGTAGCAATCACCTTCTCGATAGGCTCGGGATGGGGCTTCCTGTTGGGAAGCGAGTCCCCGCCGAGCGCTATCATGAAAAACCCCTTCAAGGACAGCTCGTCAAGGAGCCTCTCTGTGAACTTGATGGGCTTATTGGTCACCACAGCCATCTTCTTATTGAGTTGCTTAAAATGCCTGAGGGTCTCCAGGACTCCCGGATAAAGGAACGTCTTGACGTTTAGATGGTCCCAGTAATACTCAAGGAATCTCTCCCTCGCCTCACTGATCCTCTCTGCCCCCTCATCAGGCATCAACCTCTCAAGGAGGGTCTTTACTCCCCATCCAATACCCTCCTTGACGGCCTCCAGACCCATCTCCTGATGTCCCATATGGAGGAGGGTCTTATTGGCGGCCCATGCGATATCATCGCTGGAGTCGATCAGCGTTCCATCAAGGTCGAATATGATTAGCTCTGTCACTCTGTCCTGCATAAAATCTCCTTATGACTACCCGATAAAGGTACTATACCACACTTTACTGATCCATAACTATCCGCCTTCTCCCTCATAAGTGTTAGGACATGCCCCTTCATTTAGCTATTCATAAACATCCTTTCAGGGGATCTAAAAATATCCCTTTGAGCGATTTACTACGACTCTTCACCCTGCTATATTGGTAATTGATAATAGTTC
The DNA here is from genome assembly GCA_016217665.1 of Nitrospirota bacterium. Lineage (GTDB taxonomy): Bacteria > Nitrospirota > 9FT-COMBO-42-15 > HDB-SIOI813 > HDB-SIOI813 > JACRHF01. The sequence continues at coordinate 4,055 of JACRHF010000018.1, forward strand.
TCATATTGTCATCTGATAGGAAAGGGGGTGAAGAAGATGTTAAAGAAAAATGAGGTCTTAAGAGAGATCAGGGAGACCTTGGGGTCTGTACCTGAGTTCCTTGCAAAGATCCCGGAATCGAGCATTGAACAGGAATGGGAGCTCCTTAAAAGATTAGAGCTGGGAGAAACAGCCATTCCAAATAAGTATAAGGAACTCATGGGACTCGGCATCGCCTCTGCCATACATTGTCTCTACTGCATCGAGTTCCACAAAGAGGCCGCCATTTCATTCGGAGCCAAGGAACAGGAGATCGAAGAGGCCATCCACTTAGCCAAACAGACGGTAGGATGGAGCGCATATCTCCATGGTGTGCAGGCTGATCTGGGACGATTCACAGAAGATGTCAGAAAGATCAACACCTATGTTCAGAGCACGATGCTAAAGAAGAAGGTGGCTTAATAAAAACAGGACGTAAAGGAGGTGAGTCAGATGGAAAGATATATTGTCGAATCGCCCCATACCAAAGACGAGTGTCTGAGGGCATTGGATGAGATCCTGGCAGAAGGACCGGCTGTCTTAAACAAGTTTGATTGGGGATGCACGACAGGCGATCATACCGGCTATGCCCTCGTGGATGCTGAAAATGAGAGCAGTGTCCGGAATATGATCCCCTCATTCCTTCGTACAAAAGCCCGCGTTGTCAAGGTGGGCAAGTTTACTCCTGAACAGATAAGGTCATTCCACTAATCCCATTAGTGGGATACCCCCTTGTTCCCCTGGGGGAATCTTCCTTCAGGGGAACAAGCCCCCCCATTCTTCCTAATCACAAAGACCAAAGTTGACAATCTGACTGCTTCCCTCAATATCAGCGTCCCTCAAATACTCCAAGGGGAAGTCACCCACACGCCGGAGAACGAGCAAGAACTTCTGGAGTTAGAGGGAGAACTGGCCATACTCCAGCATCTGGAAGGAGAGTTGGCCAACTAAACCCCTCCCATATTGTCCGATGTCTTGCAAGAGATAAGCCTCTACATCACGCGGTAAGATGAACAGGGACTCAACCATACCTCCACGGATATTCAATTCTGAGAGGTCTTGCCATGAAGATAGCTATCACAGATTATATCTTAATATTTCAAGACCCCTCAGTCTTTTCCCCGGTCCGTTCCCTATTAGGTATGGCGTCCCCAGAATTATTGCCCCCATGTACCAGTGTCTGAGCGATACCCCGCAGGGCATACCTACCTCTTCCCTCAATAAACCGGCTGAATGACCCCATTTTGAAGGTGGTATTTCCCCCAGAGACTGTACCCCATTAAATAACCAATACTCCCGATATCTTCTTTTACTGTCAGTATATTCGTTGTCATAATATAGCATGTATGCTATTATTGTATCAGCTATGGAATGGGTTATTGAATACTATGTAACCGATAATGGAAAGTATCCAGTCAAGGAATTTGTTGATAACCTTTCACCTGAGGGTAAGGCGAAGTATATCTTTATCTCCGATTTGTTGGAGCAATACGGTATTGCGGTTAGAGAGCCGTATGTAAAGGCCATTAAGGGTAAGAGGAAGCTATTTGAAATGAGGATTAAGGATAAATCCAACATCCACAGGATTATATATTTTGTCTATACAGAAAAGACCTTGATCCTGTTACATGGATTTACAAAAAAGACACAGAGAACACCGGCAAAGGAAATCAGGATTGCAGAGACAAGAATGAAGGATTATTTAACCTGGAAGGGGGGATCAATATGAACTATAGGGCACACAGGAAAGAGCTTTTATCTAACAAGGCTGTCAGGCGGGAATATGACAAGTTGTTACCAGAATACGAACTGGTAAGAAGTATCATTGCGCAGAGGGTACGGAAGAAGATGAGTCAAAAGGAGATCGCAGTAAGAGCAGGGGTTCCACAATCTACAATTGCAAGGATTGAGAACCTTACTCATGGACTTCCTAAATTAACTACTCTTAAGAAGATAGCAGATGCACTGGATAGCACACTTATTATAAAACTCCAGGCAAAGAAGTCCGGTTAAACCTTCAAGAGAGTATATCCTTATCCTTAATAACTCTCTCCTGCCTCTTTAAGCAGTAACATTGTAAAATATTTTACAATGTTACTGCTTTATCATCCCCTCAATTTCGTCTTTATGCCCTCCCTCAACAACCCTCTCCGTGTGGGTTCTGGGGACACCATACTCAATTAGCCGGTGGATAATTGAGTATGGTGTCCCCAGAACCCCGGCTCCCAATAACCTCTTCGGGTTCAGCCACTTGCGTCTCGATGTTGTGTCAACGGATATTTATAACAATGAGCAGAATCTGAAATGGGGGGCTGTTTTTATTCTGAAGGGAGCAGGATGATCGTCTCAGGGATTAGATGGATCTGTAAGAGATCACCTTCGGAGATCTTCAATCGGTGCAGCACGGTGTCCCGCAGGGAGATCTTTACCACGGTCCCTGATGAGGTAAGCCGGGTCACCAGATTATAACTATTCTTCCCGCTATAGACGGCTAACAGGTTCGCATAGAGAAGATTCTTGCCCTCCTGCTTATGTTCCCCTTTAACGATGTGTACATCCTCAGGCCTTACGCCCCAGCAGATATCCATCCCCTCAGTGACCCACTCATCACGGAAGGTCCGCTTAGCCGTGATCGTCTCTCCGGTCTCCTCCCAGGACAGGATGACCTCATCGTCCTTTATCCGGATAATGGACCCCTTAAAAAGGTTCGATACCCCGAGGAAACGGGCCACATCAACATCTCTCGGATGATAGAGGACCTCCTTCCGCCTACCGGTCTGCCGGATACGGCCATCAATCAGGATGGAAAATACATCGCTTAAGAAAAAGGCCTCTTCAAAATTGTGCGTCACCAGAAGGGCTGAAAAACGGAACTCCCGGTGGAGCTCTTTAAAAAAATAGCAGGTCTCTTCCTTGATCGCGGGGTCCAGGGCAGAGGTAGGCTCATCCAGGAGAAGCAGACGGGGACGTATGGCCAGGGCCCGTGCTAAGGCCACCCTCTGCCGCTCCCCTCCTGAGAGTTTCCCTGGAAGACGGTCCAGCAGGTTGCTGATACTCAAGCGCTCAGTCAAACGCCGGACGTGCTGTTCTATATCGCTATGGATCTCCTGATGGGTAACCCTCAGTCCATAGAGGATATTCTCTTCCACAGAGAGGTGCGGGAAGAGGGATGTGTCCTGCGGGACATAGGCAAAGGCCCTCTGCTCCGGGGGATGACGGGTGACATCCTGGTCATTGATAAGGATCCGCCCGCTGTGCGGCCTGTACAGACCGGCGATGGTCTCAAGGACGAGGGTCTTTCCGGCGCCGCTGGGTCCTATCAGGGCATGTACCTCGCCGGGACGGATCGTCAGGCTGATGTCATCGGCGGCAAAGCCCAGGGCCCGGATAGCTAATTTATTAAGTTTGATCATGTCTCGGAAGTCCCAGGAATCGTACCAACGACAGGACACCCATGCCAAAGGCAAGGAGGATCGTAATCAATACAACGGTGCCGCCGATATCCGCACCGGCTAAACGCATAAAAATGGCAATGGGTATCGTCTCTGTCTTCATGGCCATGGAGCCTGCCACCATGATCGTAGCCCCAAATTCACCCATGGCCTTGGCCCACGACAGGATCGCCGCCGCTAAGATCCCCTTCCTGGCAAGAGGCATGGTCACCGTCAGAAAGGCATTAAACGGCGTAGCGCCAAGGCTTCTGGCCACGGCTTCATAACGGAGGGGGATCTCATCGAGGGATGTCTTGATGAGCCGCGTGGCAATCCCAGCCGTCGTAACAAACTGGGCCAGGATAATGCCGGAGACCTCAAAGACAAAGGTCATAACATGACTCTGGATAAACTCTCCAGGCCGTGTGTTAAAAAATATCAGGATCACAGCACCGAGTGAGACAGGCGAAAGGACCATCGGCATCTCTAAGACGGTATCTATCAACTGTTTGCCTCTGAATTCATACCGGGAGAGGGCATAGGCCGCCGGCAGTCCTATGGCTACTGAAAGAATTGTAGAGGTGGTGGCAGCAATCAGGCTCAAGCGGATAGAGAAAAGGACGCGGTCCGAAAAGAGTGTCTCTGCAAACCCCTTTGCCTCAAAGAAACCCAGCAGTGACAGGAGGAGCAGGGCATATAAGGCAAGGATACTGACCGCACATCCGATGACCAGATTCTTAAAACTCATTTCGTCAACCAATTCCCCGGGACCACATATTCCCCCCCCACTGGTTTGGAACTGCCCAGCCAGGCAAATGCCTCTTCAGGGGTGATAAAGTAGTGATATTTTTTATAGATCGCCTTCCCCTCCGGAGAGGCGATAAAATCAAGAAATTGCTGGGCGAGCGCCCGATGATTCGTATAACGGGCAATCGCGGCAGGGATATAACCGATACGGGTGACCTCCTCAGGTTTCAGGGGGATGGTCTGGATGCGCTTCGGGTCCCAGTGCTCGAACACACTCCAGCCGATCACGGCATCCACGGCCCTGAGGGCAACGATATTGGCGGTCTTTTCACACGACTCCGGATAATTGCGGATATTTCTGCGGAAGGCGGCCTTCTCTTCCTGAGAGAAGGCCCTCTCGATCGTCTCGATGGCATAGGCCCCGACGCAGACAGTCTCTGGGTTCGCAATCGCCACCCTCACGCCTGACCGGGTCAAATCTTTAAGACCCTGGATCTTCTTTGGATTGCCCTGCTGAACATTGATTGCAGGGACCAAATAGACCACCCGGACCTCTGTCTCCGGGAAGACCAGCCCTTCACGCCTGGCCAATTCCATATAATCTGAAGAGCCCGGGAAATAGATATCCCCCCTTCGGGTCAATTTCATCTGGGAGAGGATGGCCCCTGAACTCCCGATATTCAGGTAGACCTTGATGCCGGTCTTTTTCTCAAACACACCGGCCGCCTCCTCTGTCGGGGGTTTACTTGCTGCCCCCACATAGATGAGAAGACTCCCTTGGATCAACGGATCAGATAAGACTGAGGAGGGGGAAAAGGACAACAGAAAAATAAGAAATAAAGAGATCAAGAGACCATGGCCGTGTCTCTTCTCTGACGATACCGGCACCGAAAATCTCCTTTCCTAACTTGGGGAGGCAGGCCCGTTTCCAGCCCTACCCTATCGGCCTGATGCCATCACCCCGCGGGTCTTAGGCATTTCGGCTCGGAGAATTTATCTTACTCCCTTTCACACATCCCATGGCCTGCTGACGGACAGGTATTGCAGGAGGCAGGCGGTTCAGCGCCTCTGCCCGTATCTGAAGCCCCAGTCGCAAACACCGAGAACTGTTTCTTTACCCGTTTACCCTGACATTGGATACAGGTCACAGGGCTGTCTATATGACTGACCAGCTTCTCAAAAAACGTCCCGCACTCTTCACATCTGAATTCATACAACGGCATTTCATTGACCTCCTTTAACACAAGATCTCCGGCCTCACCGAGGCCGGCCTGTACCTCTAACAAGGGCTATTTTAACACTGCTTTCAGCACACCGTCAACATATATGTCCTCTTTTTCTTTTCTTTGGAATGTGCTACGTTACTATTGTAGATTGCCTATATTGCAGAGGGTGATAAGGTGCCATGGAACTCCATGAAAAGGTCTTAGAAATCCTTCGCCGGCTGAAGAGGGAATATCCTAATCCCAAAACCGCTCTTAATTTTAAGACCCCTTTTGAGCTCCTCGTGGCCACCATGCTCTCGGCGCAGACGACAGATGTCCATATCAATAAGGTAACTGACATCCTTTTCAGGAAATATAGATCCATTAGCGATTATGCAGATGCCCCTGCAGAGGCATTTCAAAAAGAGGTCAGCTCTGTCAATTTCTATAAGACGAAGGCGAAGAATATCCAGGGAGCAGCGAGGATGATCATCGGGAGATTTCATTCTGAGGTCCCAAAGACGATGGAGGAGCTGATCAGCCTCCCGGGGGTGGCCCGTAAGACGGCCAATATCGTGCTCTCCAATGCCTATGGCCTCCATGAGGGGATTGCCGTGGACACCCACGTCAAGAGGGTGGCCTTCCGGCTGGGGATTACAAAGAACGAAGACCCGGTTAAAATAGAGAAGGATCTGATGGCGATCACCCCTGAAAGGGAATGGGGGAACGTGTCGCATCTCCTGATCTTTCACGGCCGGAAGATCTGTCAGGCCAAAAAACCACAACACCAGGAATGTGTGTTGTATGATATTTGCCCGTCGAATAATATATGAAAATGGATAAAGAAAAACTCCCAGTCTATGAACCTAAGAAAAGGGTCGGCCTCGTGGTCGTGATCACAGGCCCCGGGAAGGGAAAGACCACCGCTGCCCTGGGGATGGCCTTGAGGGCCGTGGGTTACCAGATGAAGGTCTGCATCATCCATTTCATCAAGGGGGATATGTATGCCGGGGAGATGGATGGCATCCAGAGGCTCTCCCCGGAGGTCGAGGTCCATCTGACAGGAAAGGGGTTCTGCGGCATCATGGGCGACACGCGTGCCTTCGAGGAACACAGGACCGGTGCACAGGACGCCATAAGACTGGCAAGGGAGAAGATGCTGTCAGGGACGTTTGATATCCTGATCCTGGACGAGATCAACAATGCGCTGAAACTGGGACTCATAGACCTTCCTCAACTCATAGATATCATTGACAACAAGCCGCTGCTGATGCACCTGATCCTGACAGGGAGGGACGCCCACCCTGAGGTGGTCCAAAGGGCCCACACCGTCACAGAGGTGCAGGAGATCAAACATGCCTTCAGGCAGGGGATAGAACCTCAGAAGGGTATAGACTATTAAGACGGATGAGTAGGAAAGGGGACAGATTTATTTTACAAAAAAATGTAAAATAAATCTGTCCCCTTTCCTACTCGACGTCCGTCTCCCCCAATCTACAACAGGCCCTTGTCTGCGAAACTCAGATACCCCCCATCTCCCATGATGACATGGTCTAAAACCTTGATGCCCAGGAGCTCCCCCGCGGCCACAAGCCTCCTGGTGATCTCTATGTCCTCAGGGCTTGGGGAAGGATCGCCGCTGGGGTGATTGTGCAGGAAGATAACCGAGGCCGCTGAATTCCTGATGGCCTGGATGTAGACCTCCCGCGGATGAACAATGCTGGAGGTCAGACAACCCTCTGAGACCGTATAGTCGGCAAAGATCCTGTTCTTCCCGTCTAACATCAACAGCCGGAAGACCTCCTTCTTCAGGCCGTGGAAATACTGGATGTAATGCCGGGAGACATCGTAGACATCCTTGCTGGAGAGCACACGCCTCCTCTTGCCTAACGGCTGGGTCACAGCCCTCTTTCCAATCTCAAGGGCCGCCTTGATCTCGGCGGCCTTGGCTACGCCCACCCCCTTGATGGCACAGAGCTCATGCACCGTGGCCCCTGACAGGGCCTTCAAGTCCCCGTAATGCCGGATGATCTCCATGGCTAATTCCAGGGCGCTCTTCCCCTCGCTCCCGGTACGGAGCACAATCGCCAGCAACTGGGCCGGAGAAAGGCGATCCGCGCCCTCCTTGATCAACCTCTCCCTCGGCCTCTCCTCCTCCGGCCAGTGATTGATGCCCGCCTTTTCCATATTGTATTTTGTCCCTGCCTTCGATATACTTTTAAATGCCATGACCCGATTGAACCGGATATACAAGGAACTGGGAATCGCCTTAGACGGGCTCAAGAAGGGGATTCTTGAGATCGCGATTACCACCAGCGAGAACGCCCAGGTCGCAAAGCTCCTCTTCCGCATCTTTGAGCTTGAGAAAAAGGTTGACAGACTCTACACCGATATCGGCAAGATGATTTATGAGCTCCGCCACCTCCCGTTCAACGAGGTCCTCAACAATCCGCATATCAAAGATTACATGGAGACGGTCAAGTCCATTCAATCAGACATCTCGAAGATCGAAAAAGAGATCCATCTCCTGAGAGAGGATACGGTCAAACCAAAACTCGAAGAATTAAAACAATATATGCGGCGGGGCGGCTATACTGTGGAAGAGGTCCCCGTAGCGAAAGAATCCTTCATGGCCGGTAAGACGGTGGGAGAATGGCCCCTCCCTCCGGGGGTCATTATGATAGCGGTCATCCACCTTGACCTTTTTACCATACCGGCGGAAGATCTATGCCTTGAGGCAGGAGACCTGGTCTTTCTCCTGGGGCCAAGAGAAAAGATACAGGAAGTGATATCGTTATTGGCCCCCTCTGAACACCTCACCTGAAAGGGTGTCATTCACCATACCTGAGAGGCGTACGCCGACCACCTTATTCACAAGGGAATGTTCTTCATGATCACTGTCCAAGAGCACCTTTAGATAGTTCCCGGTATGCCCTTTTAGCAGACCCGTAAGATCATCCCGGTCCTCTTCAACTAAGATATCCACTACCCTCCCGATGTGTCTCTCCTTAAACACCCTGTTCTTTTCCTCACCCAGAGCCCTGATCGCCTCGCTCCTCTCCCGCTTAACATCCCCCCTTACAGTCTCCTTCAAACCGGCAGCAACAGTCCCTGACCTCGGTGAATAGGCAAAGACGTGGAGGTAGGTGATGGGGAGTCTCCCGATCAATTGGCAGGTGTTCCCGAAATGGCGCTCCTCTTCACCGGGATAACCAACCATCACATCACACCCTATTCCAACATCCTCAATCTCCCCATGGATCTTTGACACTAAATCCCCGAAAAATTCTACGGTATAATTCCGGTTCATCCGCCGGAGTATGTCGTCATCCCCGCTCTGAAGGGGGATATGAAGGTGCCTGCAGATCCGCTCTTCTGAGGCCATAAGACCCATCAGCTCATCCGTGATCTCTCTCGGCTCTATGGAAGAGAGCCTGATCCTGGGCATCTCTGTCTCACTCAATATCCTCTTCATCAGGGACGTAAGGGTCGTCTTTGGATAGAGGGGAGAGAGGTCCCGGCCGTAGCCGCCGAGATGGACCCCGCACAACACGATCTCTTTGTATCCGGACCGGTCCATTGCCCTGATCTGTATGATCACGTCATCCGGATTAAGGCTCCTGCTCCCGCCCCTTGCAAAGGGTACGATGCAGTAGGAGCATCGGCTGTCACACCCATCCTGTACCTTTAAAAAGGCCCGTGTGCGTGCCGGAAAATCGGTAGGCCCGGGATAGGAGAATAAAGAGGTATTCGAGATGTCCCCGACAAAGACTTGATGCTGTTCCGTGTGATTCCCATCCTGTTTCAGGTAGTCCATGATTGCATACTTCTCTTCATTCCCCAGGACCATCGAGACCCCCTCGATACCGGCCACCTCTCCGGGCCTTGTCTGGGCGTAGCACCCTGTCACAACGACCCTTGCCTTAGCGTTCCGCCGGATGGCCCCCCGGATCAGCCTCCGGGATTCCACGTCTCCCTTACCCGTCACCGTGCAGGTGTTGACGATGTAAATGTCGGCCTCCGCATTGAACGGGACAATAGTATAGTCTTCACTCCCATTCTTTACAACAGACTGGATCACCGCGGTATCGTATTGATTGACCTTACACCCGAGTGTGAAAAAGGCTATCCTCGTCAATCCGGAGACTCCCTGAAAACCCTTCTCTTAATAAAGATAGCGGTCATAGCCGTTAGAGCCCCAATCCCGTCTGCGGCCCAGTCTTTAATATCCGATGTCCTTGTCTCGACAAAGGATTGATGAAACTCATCGCTCGCGCCATAAGTCAGGGTAATCACCACGGTGATGAAGGCAAGCCAGAAGAAGTTTATGCCGCTCCAGGTACCCTGCAATGCCCGGAACAGGAGCATGGCAAACACCGTATATTCTGTGATGTGGGCTATCTTATCAAAGAATGGGAATGGGGCCTCATCTATCGGCGATGATATGGAGGACATCACAAACACAAGGACGGCAAAGAAGACCACAGGTCCCCATAGAGAGATAAACCTCTTCATAACCCGCGCCCCTGCCTGACCACCTCCCCTTTCAGAGAGGCGAGTGTGGCTGAGGTGATCCTGACCCGCAGGATAGCCCCTATAGAGATCCCCTCTTCCATCGGTATATGGACGATCTTATTCCCCCGTGTACGGCCTGTGAGGTTTCTCTTGTCCTTTTTACTCTCCCCCTCGATCAGGATGTCAAACTCCCTGCCGATACATGCCTGGTTCTTCTCCTGGGTGATGCAGTCCTGTATCTCCAGCACCTGGCTCAGCCTCTCTTCACTGACCTCACGGGGGACCTGTCCGCCATAGAGGCGTGCTGAGGTATAGGGCCTCCTGGAATATTTGAAGGCAAAGATACCGTCATACTGAATCTCTTCGATAGCCTCCAGAGTCTTGTCAAAGTCCTCCGCACTCTCCCCTGGAAACCCTGTAATGATATCCGTGGTAACAGCCACATCCGGGATGGCCTCACGCAGCCGTCTGATCTTGTCCCTGTATTCAGGATACGTATAGTTCCTCTTCATCCGTTCAAGTATTGTATCAGAGCCGGACTGGAGCGGGAGATGAAGATGCTCGCAGACCTTCGGCAGCCTCTTCATCGCATTGATGAGCCTGTCGCCAAAATCGGCCGGGTGTGAGGTCACAAACCGGATGCTCATAATCCCTGGGATATCATTGATCCTGTGCAGGAGGTCCGCTAAGTCGGTATGGCCTCCGGTGTCTTTCCCGTAGGAGTCTACGTTCTGGCCCAGCAGGGTCACCTCTTTATAGCCTGCAGAAGCAAGCCCCTGGATCTCATGACATATATCCTCCGGCTGCCTGCTCCTCTCACGGCCCCGCGTATGGGGGACGACACAGTAGGTGCAGAATTTATCACACCCGTCGACAATATTCACATAGGCCTTTACCGGGTGGTTCCTTACCATCGAGGGGAAGGGGACAGATATAAAATCTGTCCCCCCTTGGGGAACTAACCCCTTTTTCCGCCTCTCTGTGGACACTGCACCCTTTCTCTGCCCCTTCTTTTTTTCAAGGAGCTTCGGAATCTCTGAGATGTTGTCCGTGCCGAAGACCATATCCACATAGGGGGCCTTCTGCACGATCCGCTCACCCTCCTGCTGGGCCACGCACCCGCCGACCCCGATCACAAGGTCCGGATTTTTCTTCTTAAGCTCTAACAGCCGGCCCAGATCGCTGTAACACTTATATTCCGCCTTCTCTCTGACACTGCACGTATTCAGGATAATCATGTCAGCGCCGTCAGGAGAATCCGTCAGGGAATAGCCCAGATTGGATAACACCCCGGCGATCTTCTCGGTATCATGCTCATTCATCTGACAGCCAAAGGTCTTGATGAAAAGCTGTTTAGCCATTAATATACACCTCCATCAGAATTTGGTATCGTAACATTTTTTCCCGGGAAAATGCAATATAAGGGGCACAGGGATATCTTTATGTTCAAAGCATTTTCTGTGCCAGTAAGGTATCCCCATAATAATGTTATGCGTTACCGATAGGCGGGACATTCCTGTCCCGCCCTTAGAATAGCGGGGTTGGAAAACCCCGCCTATCGGGTGAAGCCCTCAGAACGCCCTTGTTCGTGTGCACCTCTACGCCAGATTGCACAGGTTTTAATTCCCGTTTGCCTTCTGCATCCTATCTGGTGTAATATTTCCTCTATCATGGATACCGGCCTTGACTCTGCACTCTCCAGATTCTTTAACTACATTACCGTGGAAAAGGGCCTCTCATCCAATACCCTGGAATCCTACCGGAGGGACCTCACCTGCTACACCGCCTATCTTCAAGAGCAGGACATCCATTCCCCGGATCAGATCACCATCCATCTCCTGAGGGATTACCTGTCCCAGTTCATGAAGCAACAGAGGTCTATCTCCTCCATCAAGCGGTATATTGCGGCGATCCGGCATTTCCATAAATTCATGCTGCAGGACAGGATCACCAGCGTCAACCCTACGGAGTATCTGGAGACACCGAGGGGATGGCACCGGCTCCCAAAGACACTCTCCTTCGCAGAGGTCGAAACCTTACTGAGACAGCCTTTGGAAGACAAACCCACAGGGCTCAGGGATGGGGCCATGATAGAGCTTCTCTATGCCACCGGACTCCGGGTCTCAGAGCTGATCAGACTCAAACCCGGCAATATCAATTTAGAGGCAGGATTTATCATCGCCCTCGGGAAGGGAGGGAAGGAGCGGATCGTCCCGATGGGGGAGTATGCCTTGGAGAAGGTAAAACGCTACGTCGAACGGGCGAGACCTGCGCTCCTGAAGGGCCGTACCTCTCCCCATGTCTTTGTCTCCACATGGGGAAGAGGCATGACAAGACAGGCCTTCTGGACGATCATCAAAAAGTATGCAAGACTTGCGAGGATAGACAGGGCGATCTCACCCCACACACTACGGCACTCCTTTGCCACCCACCTCCTCGAGAGGGGGGCAGACCTGCGCTCGGTCCAGATGATGCTCGGCCATGCAGACATCTCCACCACCCAGATCTATACCCACATCAACCGGGAGAGACTCAGGAAGATCCATGCCGAGTGTCACCCGCGGCCGTGAGGAGTGAATAGGATCACGAGGGGCAGGAAAAACTTCAATTCTATCAGGCCCATGTTGGGACATGGGAGCAAATCGGATTCTTTTGCTTCCTCATGCAATGAGTAACGGCTTGCAGGTGCAAATGAATCCCAGTCGTTGCGTCAGCATGCTTTGTGCCCTCCTTAGGAAATATGAACGGCCCAACGATTAAACTGTACAGTTACGCGGTTTTGAGGACTGTGATGCCCCTAAATTATACCGCCACTTCGTACTCAGTCCCCTTTTTTCGCTACAGATTCACCGAAATTTTCACCCTCTTCTTCAACTGTTCGATATATTCCTCTAATCTCCTTTTGGATTCTACCTGAAACAGCCTTTCCTTGATCTCATTATGAACTTCTTCAAGTGTCCTGGCTCCGAATTCGTCCTGATGTTCACTATAATAGGCCTTTACAGCATCGTTCGAAATCACCACAAAGAAATTGACCCTGAAGTTTATAAACTTCTCTGCAAGGAGATCCTCTTCCAACATCTTCAGGATATCCGGCTCTGTCAGGTTATATTCCCTTAATATCTCAAGAAGTTGGTCCTCGCCCATCCGCGCCTTGATATCCCCTAATCTCTTCTGGATCTTTTGGATATCCTCATCCCCCTCTGTGATCTTAAACCTTTCTGCCTCCCTTAATAAAAGCCGCCTGTCAATCACACGCTGCAATATCTCTCTGTCGCTCCCCTCTGACAGTCCAAGCACTCGCTCAATCCGGACATCACTATAGGTGATAACCTCCCCATCAATAGCCCCGGCGATCCTGTCCACAAGGACCGACTGGACTGCCATGGGATTAAACGCTAATAAGAGAAAGGATAGGATGATAAGGCCCCATTTCAGAGAGACGATCATCCAGGCATTATAAGAAGAGTCATCAAAACAATCAACAGGGGTATGTGCAGGCATCACAAAAACAAATTCATAGTGCGCCTTACAGATTCCACTTGACACATAGTCAAATTTTAGGCTAAGCTCTCGTAACGATTTACCGTGCAAAGTGACGTATCCGTTTGAATCGTACATTACTTGCGCTAATTCATGTCAGGATGGGGAAGAAAGATGGATCCTCTCGTCAGCCTGGAGAAAACGCTCGCCAAGACAGAGGCCGATGCTGATGCAACCCTCAAGGCTGCAACTGCTGCGGTTAGCTCCCTCAAGAAGTTCCGCAAAGCGGCTCAAACAGGAAATCTCCGTGAGCTGCGAAAGACAATAGAGGCTGCAGAACAGGCAATTACTGCCCTGCGGCAACAATTTACCAATGCCAAAGAAGATTGGAATTTCGATGAGGAGACATATCTATCCAATGAGGCATTTATCTCAGAGATTCTGGAATCTGCAGGGCAGATAGGTTTAAAAATTTTTGAACAAGACGATAGACTGTATTGTTACCCATTCCTCATTCGTATCTTGCCGGGTGAACGTTCTATCCTAATTGATAAGGTGCGGGAAAGGCGACTGCGGCCATCTGTATTGGTCAAACATCTAAAGGACCTGCAAAGTAAACCCCCTCGCTTCAAGCCAGAGGCATTCCTTGAATCTCTGTTTTCAGCCTACGAAATTGTAGTTGCGCCCCGCGGAAGGGAAATGATTAATACAGGAATAGTGATTAAGCTTCGTGATATTTACGATTTACTTACCCTCTTGCCGGGACAGTCTAAGGAATACTCTACACAAGAATTCGCACGGGATATTTATCTCCTCGATCAGAGCCGAGTAACCAGAACGAAAAAAGGATTGGTCGTAAGCTTTCCCGCAAGTACAGGGACCAGGTCGGCCACAAGTACGATCACAGTTATTACGCAGAACGGCCACGAGAAGAAGTATTACGGTATTTCATTCGTAAACGGATAGGATTTGCTATGGACATGAGACCGCAGGACTGGTTAGAAATTGTTCGCAGGGAATACTTACAGGACTTTATTCGCCGTGGAGGAGCGGCGGTAAAGTTCGTGGTACCCGCAGAAAAGATTGAGCACGATCAGTTGCGGGATCAATTAGGCAAAATAGCTAAGGAGGAGGGGTTCTTGTTTGCTTTTGTTGATGCAAAATCAACTAAGATTCATATGGTTGACAAGTTATTCCACGAAGTGGCACGACAGATAGATTGGGATGATCTGGCTTATTCCTTTGTTACTAAGATATTTAGTAACTATTCAGCGTAACGCAGATATTTTTTAGAAAAAACTAGATTTTTTATTAAAACCATGCCACAATGTTCTCGATGACAATTGAGGACATTAAAATAGAAGAAGCAATCGAGCGTGTACGCAAACTATTGTCCA
>JACRHF010000023.1 GCA_016217665.1 Nitrospirota bacterium
CAGTATCGCCGCTGTGGGGATGCTCGCCACCATCGGGATAACGATGTCTGTGGATGCCTATGGCCCTATAGCAGACAATGCGGGCGGCATCTCCGAGATGGCCGGCCTGGGGCATGATACCCGTGCGATAACGGATAGCTTAGATGCCCTTGGCAACACGACGGCAGCGATAGGTAAGGGTTTTGCCATTGGTTCTGCCGCCCTGACAGCCCTCGCCCTCTTTGCCGCCTATGCCCAGGCAGCCCATATAGAACCCAAGGATATAGCGTTGACAGATGCCAATGTGGTCATGGGGATATTGCTGGGCGGGGTGATGCCCTTCTTTATCGTGGCCCTGACCATGTCCTCTGTCGGGAAGGCGGCCGGCAAGATGGTGGACGAGGTCAGGCGCCAGTTCCGTGAGATCAAAGGGCTGATGGAGGGGAAGGCAGAGCCTGATGTCGTGAGATGTGTGGACATCTGTACGACAGCAGCCCTCAAGGAGATGATCATCCCGGGTGTATTGGCTGTGGCAGTTCCAATCATGGTAGGTTTTATTATGGGGAAGTCAGCCCTCGGTGGTTTTCTTGCAGGGGCTACAGTCGTCGGTGTCCCAATGGCCCTGATGCTTGCAAATGCAGGTGGAGCATGGGATAATGCCAAAAAATATATCGAAAAAGGACACCACGGCGGAAAGAAGTCTGACGCGCATAAAGCTGCTGTGGTCGGCGATACTGTGGGTGACCCTTGCAAGGATACTTCGGGTCCTGCAATGAATATATTGATAAAACTGATGTCCATCGTGGCATTAGTGATTGCTCCATTGTTGCTATGACGATAAAAGGGGACAGATCTGAAATCTGTCCCCCCCATGTCCAATGTCCGGCAAAAGGGGGACCCTCAGGCGTTCCCCTTTGTTTTTTTAGAGGGTATTTTTATGGGTTTTAATTGCGGTATCGTAGGGCTTCCGAATGTCGGCAAATCAACCATATTTAATGCCCTGACATCCGGAGGGGCCAATGTGGCCAACTACCCCTTCTGCACCATAGACCAGAATGTCGGGGTTGTGGGTGTCCCAGACAAGCGCTTGGACCGTTTGGCAGAGATATATAAGCCAAAGTTATTGACACCGACGACCCTTGAGTTTGTCGATATCGCGGGGCTTGTCAAAGGGGCTTCTGCGGGTGAAGGGCTTGGGAATAAGTTCCTCAGCCATATCCGGGAGGTCGATGCCATTGTCCATGTGGTGCGGTGTTTTGAAGACCCGGATGTGGTCCATATATACGGACCGGTTGACCCGAAGCGGGATATCGATATCATTGAGACAGAGCTTGCCCTTGCAGATATAGAGACGGTCAATAAGCGGCTGCAACGGATTGAGAAACAGATAAGGTCCGGAGACAAGGGGGCGGGTCACGAAAAAGGATTCCTGACCCTGCTTTCCGATCTCCTCTCAAAGGGACAGCCGCTGCGGGCGATGGAGTTTTCCGGCGAAGATTTAAGGATCTTAAACGAGCTGCACCTGCTGACCATAAAACCGGTGCTCTATGCCGCCAATGTCAGCGAAGAGGAGATAATGGAAGGGAATCAATATGTGCGGCAGGTGGAAGAGATAGCAGCCAAAGAGGGTGCGGCGGTCATCACAATCTGCGGAAAGATCGAAAATGAACTCTCCACCATGTCCTTTGAGGAGCATCAGGCATTTTTGGCAGAGATGGGGCTTTCAGAGCCGGGCCTGTATAAGCTGATACGTTCCGGGTACCGTCTTTTGAATCTGATCACCTTTTTTACGGCAGGTGAAAGTGAGGTCAGGGCATGGACGGTATCCACCGAGACAAAGGCCCCTCAGGCGGCAGGGAAGATCCACTCTGATATCGAGCGTGGGTTCATCAGGGCCGAGGTGATGTCCTTCTCTGACATAGATTCCTTAGGTTCCTCGCATGTGGTGAAAGAGAAAGGGCTGCTCAGGCTTGAAGGAAAGGATTATGTGATCCGGGAAGGGGATGTCGTCTACTTCAGGTTTCATGTATAAGGAAATAGCTCCGGCCTTTATGGCCGGCGGATGTGGACAGAGGTTAGAAGCCAGAAGTTAGAAGTAAGAGGTTAGAGGCAAGAAGCAAGAAGGTAAGGGTTATGATTATGAAGAAAAGTATGTTCGTCATCGTCCTGCTGTCTGTCATGTTTGTAGGACAGGCTGGGGCAGGCCTCTCTTTCCTGAAAACGACTGTGGTACTTACGGAAGAGAAAGAAGACGTCTTGCTGCAACAGAGGTTCTACTCAGAAGGAGAACAACTGAGGATCGAAGAAGAGGCCTCTGGAATAGAAGGGAATCCAGGGATCAGGATATATGACCTTAAAAAGAAAAAGCTGTATACTATTATGCTGGATGTCAAACTTTATATGGAGCAGGACATAGAGGTGGAAAAGGAGTTCCTGATGTTTGAGATCCCCCCGGAGCAAAAATACTCGAACTATAGTGACTTGAAAGTCCTGAAGACAAAACAGGGAGAGGAGGCCATAGAAGGCCATCCGGCGATTCGGTACGAAATAAAGGTGGTCCGAAAGGCAGAAAAGGGGAAGGAGAAGGAAGAGCAGGTCTTAGAGCGGTATATCTTGTGGGCAGCTCAGGATCTCAAGGAGATGCCGGTTAAATATGAGTTTGAATTTCCGAACAACAAGAAAAAGATAATAAATTATACAGAGATCAACACTGAGACTGTAGATCCGTCACTCTTTGTCCTGCCTGAGGGATATATACCCATCAGTCCTTTTTAACGATTTCCGGAGGTTATAATGTCCAATGTCGTGATCACAGGTGCACAGTGGGGGGATGAGGGAAAGGGGAAGATCGTTGACCTCCTCACCGAAGAGGCTGATTATATCGTCCGCTATCAGGGCGGGCATAATGCAGGCCATACAGTCGTCATCGGGGATACAGAGTTTATACTCCATCTTATACCGTCAGGGGTATTACGCAAAGGCAAAAGGTGTGTCATCGGAAATGGCGTCGTGATAGACCCTCATGCCCTGTTGGCAGAGATTGACGGACTGAAAGAGAGGGGCATCGGGATAAAGGACAATCTTTTTATAAGCAGCCGGGCCCATATTATCATGCCGTATCACTGTGCCATTGAAAAAGAGAGCGAAAAGCTGAAAGGCTCCCTGAGGATAGGGACAACCGGCCGGGGCATAGGCCCAACCTATGCGGATAAGATGGCAAGGGTCGGGATCAGGGTCGCAGATCTCATAGATCGTGAGGTCTTTCGGGAAAAATTGCAGGTCAATCTTCAGGAGATGAATTACTTTCTGGAAAGACTCTACGGGGTGAAGGGGTTTGTGCTTGACGAGGTTTACGATGAATATACCGGATATGCAGAGCGGCTCAGAGGTTTTGCCGCAGATACGGCGCTCCTTTTAAATCAGGCCATAAAAGAGGGAAAGAATATCCTGTTTGAAGGGGCTCAGGGGACCCATCTTGATGTGGACCACGGGACATATCCCTATGTGACCTCCTCCAATGCAACGGCCGGGGGGGCCTGCACCGGAACCGGCGTGGGTCCTACGAAGATAGACAAGGTCCTGGGCGTGGTAAAGGCCTACACCACCCGCGTCGGGAGCGGACCATTTCCCACGGAACTTCAAGACAAGACCGGAGAGTTTCTGAGGGATAAGGGACGAGAGTACGGGGCCACCACAGGGAGGCCGAGGAGGTGTGGCTGGTTTGATGCCCTGACCACATCGTATGCGGCAAAGGTCAATGGATTTACAGAGATGGCCGTGACAAAACTCGATGTCCTCGATGACTTAGACGAGATTAAGATATGCGTGGGGTACAAGTACCGTGGGAAGAGATATGATGAGATGCCGTCTGAACTAAAGGTGCTGGAAGGGTGTGAGCCTGTCTATGAATCCATGGCCGGCTGGAAGGCCTCTACAGCGGGTCTCTCAGAGTATGGAGCCCTTCCTCAGAAGGCACAGAGATATCTTGCGCGTATAGAAGAGTTAATCGGCGTAGAGATAGGGATCATCTCTACCGGTTTCAGAAGAGACGAGACCATCATCTTAAAGAAGATTTTTTAGGGTATACCTTTTATACCTTATTCTTGTTTAAGGCAAGGAGGGCGTCAACCCTGTTGGAGATAACCGTAAGGGACTCCCTTGTCTGGTTATAGTATATGGGTAATCTGGATAGCACACAGTTTTTGCCTTGCCCGGCAATATAGAGGGCACAAATCTCTTTACAGAAGACCTCCTCTGTGGCAGTGCTCATAAAAGGACATAAGACGTTCATACATAACCTCCTTCTTTCTAAAAATTATAAAGGGTAAACAGTGCATTGTAAAGAGGGTAAAAGATTCAAGGTATTCAAGGCATGAGACATGTCATCGCTCACTACCAGGAGATAGCACTTAAGGGCAAAAACAGGCCTGTTTTTGTCAATAAGCTGCTCGATAATCTCAGGTATGCCACGAAGGGGACCGGGGTTGATAACGCTAAAGACCAGGGGGGGAGGGTTATTCTATCTCTGGCCTCTGACGCCAGAGAGGATCTGGTAAAGGAGAGGGTCTCTAAGGTCTTTGGAATAGCCAACTTTGCCTTTGGCTATAGGACATCTAATGACGTAGAGGTCCTTAAGGAGGCGGTGCTCCGGCATATCAAGGATAAGGCCTTTAAGAGTTTTCGGGTCTCTACCAAGAGGGGATATAAAGAGTACCCCCTCACCTCGATGGATGTTGACAGGCTAATCGGCGCGCATATCAAAGGGGCTACAGGGACTAAGGTTGATTTAACCCACCCGGAACTGACGATCTTTATCGAAGTATTAGCAAAAGAGGCCTTCTTTTATACGGAGAAATTTCAGAGTCAGGGCGGCCTGCCAGTAGGGACAGGCGGAAAGGTGGCCTGCCTCCTCTCCGGCGGGATTGATTCTCCGGTAGCGGCCTACCGGATGATGAAGCGGGGATGCTCGGTATTCTTTGTCCATTTTCATAGTTATCCATACCTGAGCAAGATGTCTCAGGAGAAGGTCGGGGATATTACAGAGATATTAAATCAGTATCAAAGATCTTCCAAACTCTTTCTCATCCCCTTTGGGGACATCCAGAAGGAGATCGTACTCCGGGCACCGGCAAGATACCGGGTCGTCCTCTACCGGCGTATGATGGTGAGGATTACTGAGGCCATTGCAAAGAGAGAGAAGGCCCTTGCCCTTGTCACCGGGGAAAGCCTGGGTCAGGTCGCCTCTCAGACCCTTGAGAACATCACATCCATTGAAAATGCCGCCACCCTTCCTGTGCTGAGACCCTTGATAGGAATGGACAAGGGAGAGATCATTGGGCAGGCAAAGGAGATAGGGACGTACGATATATCCATCATCCCTGATCAGGACTGCTGCCAGCTTTTTATCCCGAAGAACCCCGCGGTGAGAACGACCATCGAAGAGATAGAACGGATAGAGAAGGCATTGGACATCCCCAAATTAATCAGCATGGGACTTGCCGCGAAGACGCTCTTGTAAAAGCGTGTTTCTTATTTCTCTCCCCCCTTTTCTAAAGGGGGGCAGGGGGGATTATCAATATTTCTTGCTAAAATAGTCATCCACTATCTTCCGATGATCAAAGGCCATCTCAGCCGGCAAGGTCTCTTTTGTAAAAATCCCCACCTCCTTAGCGTCATCTGCCGCGACGGGAACCCCTGTGCCCTTGGCGATAAAGACCGTTGCAATGGTGTGTTGCCGTGGATCACGGTCAGGAGCAGAGTAGACGTGGAACTGTCTCAGGAGCTCTACCGTAAGAGACGTCTCTTCTAACGCCTCACGCATTGCCGCCTCTTCCAGGGACTCTCCATAATCCACAAAACCGCCGGGGATAGCCCACCCGTAAGGCGGATTCTTCCGTTGAATCAGGATAATCCCCTTATCTTCAAGCTCTATAATAATGTCCACCGTCGGGAAGGGGTTCCCTGGTTTAATCTCTGTGCCGCACTGCGGGCATTTTCCATATCGCATGATAGGTTCCCTAGTAATACCACGGTGAAGGGTGGGGTCGTAGTCCCTTCGCTCCTGGCCTTCGCAGTTGACCTGTCTAAGGACTCACAGGCGGGGAAGCCTTCCGGCCTCTTACGGGCCGGCTTTTTTCGCTTCGCTCAATGCAAGCACTGCCCTCCACCTGCTCGCCTTGACAGGTGCCCAACTGCTCCGGCAAGTCGCTCAGGGACTACGACCCCACCCCCCGGTCGCCAAGGGATTACTTTATCTACTCGATTTAGCTTACTAATCCACTGTAGCTTGCGACAGGGCTTCTTTCCGTCATTCCCGCGAAAGCGGGAATCCGAAAAAATCCAGCTTATAATCACCTGCATCCCTTGTCAAGCCCTTCACGGAAAGCGTAGAATCAACCCGGCCCCGAGTTCACCCTGGAAAAAACCACTGCTGCGCACCTGGACTGCGCAGCCACCGGCGCAGAAGATCGAGGCGTCGGAGTTGATCGCCGTGTAGATACCTCGGACGTCGAGCCGGATGCCCAGGCTCTCCGTGAAGAAGAACTTGGCGCCTCCACCGAGGGCGAGCGACATGCGGGTTTCGCTCCTCAGATCTGCACGTTGCGGATCCATTCGGGTAAGCCCCAGTGTCCCCGAAATGAACGGCCGGAAACGTTCCCCTTTGAACAGGTACAGACCGCCGATGTGGTAGTAATCAACGGATACGTCAAACAGCGGGTTGCCCGTGAAGGGTCCGCCGGACGACATCGTTGTATTTTGGCGGCTCAGGTAAACCTCGACCTGTCTGTCAGGTTGAATGTCGAAATCAAGCACAAGACCGTAGCCTGCAGATTCGTCGAGATTGATGTTCGTTGCCGTATCGGCATCTTCAAACCCACCGCCAAAACGATAATGGATCGAAGGGGTGATTTCGACGCCGGCTACGGCAGACTCTATTGCGGATAGCGCAATGAGCAGGGTCACGGTCAAGATGAAACCGTTGTGCCGGATCGCCATATCTCTCCTTTTTAAGTTCGTGAGATCAGCTTGCTCAAGTACACCCGGGTATACTCCGGATATCTTTTTGAGAACTCTTTTACCGTGGTCATCGAAAGCTTTTTGAGATTCAGTTCGTCTAAATCAATTGAGGCGATCCCCCTGGATGCAAGATAAACAAGGTCAAGAAACGCCTTCTCGGGCTTTGCGACATAAATTCCGTCCTGCACCTCATATCCCCAGAAAAGGTCTTTTTTAATCTGTCTGAATTCTACATCCCTCCCCTCAATCACGGATCTTTTGGTTTTTCTCGTTGTAGCAAAGGTCAATGTATAGGGGACAAGATTGAGAATTCCATGTCTTGAAAGTGCGGATTCAAAGGACAGATAGTTCGGCAGGTAGAGGGATCCGGCGATTTTCTCGACAGAAACCTTGGCAGAAAAAAGGCGATAGATTCCTGTACTTAGCCTCTCCAAAATCCCTTTTTCAACCAAACGATTCAGTGTCACATAAGCACTCTTTCTGGATACACTTGTAATCTTCTCTATGTCTGCAATGGAGTAAAACGGCTTATTAATACGCTCCAGTGTTTTTATCAGCTCTATGGACTTCATGACCGTAACCTTTCGATAACGGGCCAAAAGTCCTTCGGAAGATATTTCCGCAGATCACATACAAGTTCTTTTTTGGGTGTTAAGATACTCCCAGCCTCATAGGGTCTTTTAAGTTTCTGGCAGATATACCAGAGGTCAAACAGATCTTTTGGTTTTGTCCGGTCTTTAAGACAGGTGATCTTGTCTTCATAGAGTTGTTCCAATGTAGCCACCCTCCCCAGGCAGTGGAGTGTGGAAACAGGGGAGGAGATCATCGCCAGCTCGGATTTATAACCCTTAACTGCTCTTTTGGACACCTCAATCTTGATTCTGAAAGGGGAAGGCAAGTATTCCTGACTCACTTTAATCTCGCCGAGGTAGGTATAATATTTTTCTTCCAGATCTGTTATCGTAAGTTCTGAATAGGGAGAGACAATCTTTTTGACAAGAGGTCTGAATTTACCCTTTAACTGATCCCCGGTAAGAGAGAAGTCCAGATTTTCCGAGAACCTTGGTGAGCCATAGACAAGCCTTAATGCCGTTCCACCTTTGAAGATCAGAGATTTCCCTTCCGGGGAGTCAAAGAGCCCCCTCAGGATCAGAACCTCCCAGAATTCCCTGACCACTTGCGTGACGTCAATCTTAAGATTCCTGGCCTGCCTTTCTGCTATTTCTGGTTCCATATTAATTAACAATATTGTTAAGTTTTAAGGAATTATATATTGAAGGGATGACTTTGTCAAACAGGGAAACTAAGATGGCGCCACTTTACGTATTTATCATATCGGGAAGAAAGACATCACAGGATCGGCAGAACCATTATTCACAACCACCGCCATAATACCACTGACTATCCCTGATAAAGTTATATCTATTTCCGTGAATTGCGCCTACGAATCAAAGGGTAGGGGGTCTTGAATATTGATGCGGTGTCATACATCTGTGGTGGTGAACAGCTAATTATCACGATTCAAGACCCCGTGCCCTCGTACGTGAGTCTGCACATTCCTGATAAGGATGAGCAGATCGTCGCGGCCGCTGAAGGACGAATGCATCAGGCGACTCGCCACGAAATCCAACCATTTCATTTGCATGTCCATTCAGGGCAATCCGGTGAGAAGTCTATTGCCATCGAAGTTCGTCCTCGCGCCGGAGTATGGGCTCCATTTATCGCCGCAATCCCTCTAACAGAAAAGGATCAGGTCGCTCCAAGCATCATGATCGGCCCTCGGGATGTACCTACGAATTCTGGGATGCTCGTTAATTGCGGAGAAGGGCCGTCACAAGATGGCACGATGTGGTTGATGAATGCCGGTAACCAAAGCACACCAACGGAAAGCTACTACGTTTGGTGCAAGAAGTTGCCTACAAAGCTGCTTTTCGGTGTCAATGGGCGTGCTCCACAATATACGGTCCCCTTTGGAGAGTAAGCAATCTAACCGCCGGTTGCAGCTGACGCCAGGAGGCGCAGCTGAACCGGAACGTTATACACTCTTTCTCTCTGCAATGCTCAACTCATCTCCTGGTCTGTCCACTGAGCGCAGCCCGGCGGTGCGGCGAATTTAAATCAAGTTCAGGCCCGATCGGGACTATCCTGGTGGGATTGATATCCGTATGTGTGATGTAATAGTGACGCTTGATGTGATCAAAATTAACTGTCTCTGCGATCCCTTCGTGCTGATACAGGTCCCTTAAGTATCCATAGAGGTTTGGATAATCAACAATCCGCCGGATGTTACACTTAAAATGGACGTAATAGACCGCATCAAAGCGTATGAGTGTCGTAAACAGTCGCCAGTCGGCTTCTGTCATCTGGCTGCCCACCAGGTATCTCTTTGTCTTGAGGCGTTCCTCTATCTGGTTCAGGGCGTTAAACAGCGCCCGGACTGCCCGCTCGTAGTCACTCTGTGTGGTTGCAAAACCCGCCCGGTATACGCCGTCATTTACATTTGGATAAACAAAGTCATTGACCGCATCGATCTCTGTACGGAGCGCCTCAGGGTAAAAATCAGATTCGCTTCTGGTGAATGCGTTAAATTCGCTGTTCAACATGCGCATGATATCATCATCGGCGTTTGAGACAATCCGGCCTGTCTTCTTATCCCAGAGGACCGGTACTGTCACTCTGGCGTTGTAGTCAGGGTCCGTGGCTTTATAGGCTTCGCTGAGAAACTGAAAGCCGTTCACCGGGTCTTCGCTGTACCCTGGACCATTTCGAAAGGCCCATCCACACTCATCCCGAACCGGGTCAACAACGGTCATACCGATGACATCGTCAAGCCTTTTTAACTTGCGCATGATAATAGTACGGTGAGCCCAAGGGCAGGCAAGGGAAACATAGAGATGATAGCGGCCTGATTCAGCGAGATAGCCGCTTGAGCCATCGCTTGTCACCCGGCCCCGAAACTGGTCTTCCTGTCGGACAAATGCACCCTCTTCATTTCGTTCCTTGGGAAATATCATCTTCTTATCTCCATTACCGCACACAGAATTTGATGACACTCATTATTATAACATCTTTTCAACCGTACAGTACCTATAGGCCATCTTCTCCCCGGCTACGTTCGTATTATTTCAAGGCGGCGATGATCTTCCGGTTGGCGGCAGGGAAGGCGAAGCGTTCTAACTCCCCTGGAGATACCCAGCGGTAAGGGTTAAGTGTGCGGGGAGCCCCGTCACGGTAGCGGCAGTGAAAGGCGTGCAGGGTGATGCGAAAGTGGGAATAGGCATGGCGCACAATGTCGGCAAGGTCTCCCACGGAGACCGTGATCTTCAACTCTTCCCGGATCTCACGGGCTACGGCTATCGCAGGGGTCTCTCCCTCTTTCAGTTTTCCGCCGGGGAATTCCCAGAGGCCGCCGAGAAGCCCCTCAAGAGGTCTTTGGGTGATGAGCACCTTCTTTCCTTTCCATATCACGCCGACGGCAACATGATAGTGGGGGATTTTCTTCCCGGGTGATTTTATCGGAAGGGACTTCTGAATCCCTTTTTGATAAGCGAGACAAAAAGGCTTCAGGCAGCAGGCAGGGCAGTCCGGATCGTTTGGAGTACAGATGCTTGCCCCCAGGTCCATCAGGGCCTGATTGAAAGAGCGGGGGTCTTTCCCGGGCACAAGACCTTCAGAGAGGCCCCAGAGCTTTTTCTGTACCGGTGTGAGCGAGGGGTTCTTCCGGATCGCAAAGAGCCGGCAGAGGACACGCCGGACATTCCCATCGAGGATCGGCGCCTTCTTCCCGTAGGCGATGCTGACGATCGCCCCGGCGGTAGAACGCCCGATCCCGGGCAGGGATGTCAGAGCCATGATTTCACCGGGTATCGTCCCCTGATGACGCTCCAATATCATCTTAGCCGCCCTGTGGAGATTCCTTGCCCTGGCATAATAGCCGAGCCCCTCCCACACCTTCAGCACCGTCCCTAACGGGGCATGAGCCAGGTCAGTCACCGTGGGAAAGGCCGCCATAAACCTTTCATAGTAGGGGATCACTGTGGCGACCTGCGTCTGCTGGAGCATGATCTCCGAGACCCAGATGGCATAAGGATCAGAGATGCGCCGCCAGGGGAGGTCGCGGCCCTCTTTGCGATACCAGCGGAGGATGCGTTTCGCAATATCTTGTTCCATACGAAATATTTTAGCATTGCAAGGAGAGAAAAGGGGACAGATTTATTTTACATTTTTTGTAAAATAAATCTGTCCCCTTTTCTCTCATGATATAATCATTAGCGGTCAGGAGGATGTAGATGAAGAAATTTCTCTTTGCATTAATAGTCCTTATCCGTACAACGGCGTATGGAGGGGAGAGTCCAACTGAAGATATCAGGCTGCACATAAAGGTACTTTCTTCTGAGAAGTTTGCCGGAAGATTGTCCGGAAGTGTCGGAGGACTGGAGGCTGGAGACTATATTGCCAACGAGTTAAAAAATAGAGGGCTCCTGCCTCCTGTTGCAGACTCCTACTTCCAGCCTTTTGAGATATCTCTGAAAAGTCTTGGCAAGGATAACAGGCTTGTTATATCCGGAAAGGAGTTAAAGGTACTGGAAGATTATGTACCCCTGACGGTGTGTAATCCCCCTTATTCCCCCTTTATAAAAGGGGGAGATTCGTTTTCCCCCCCTTTAGAAAAGGGGGGCAAGGGGGGATTCGATCGGGGATTTTCGAGTGAAGATGTCATTGGCAAGGTGGCCGTGGTGCGATACGACGAGGCCGTCCCGGATGGCGGGCTTCCTGCAGAGATTAAGGCGGCAGAAGAGGCGGGTGCCAAAGCACTATTAATCCTGAAGCAAGACCTCTATTCTGATTACACGGTATGGAAGGAATTGATACCGCCGAAGCTTCGCACACGCTGGGAGAAGTCCCTCAAAGAGGACTTCGCCCACTTTCTCCAGATGAAGGTCACACAAAAGATGAATCTGACGCCACCGGTGACCTCAAAGATCCCCTGCTTATTGGTTAGGGAAGACCGGCTTATAAAGGAGATTGAAATTTCCCTCCCCTTCAAGGGGAGGGAGAGGGAGGGGATGGGATTCTCAGGGAATACCCACCCTCACCTTAATCCTCTCCCTGAGGGAGAGGAAATAGGTACAGAGGGATTTTCAGATGAAATCAGAATTAAGGTTGATATCACGGAAGATAAAATCACAGCAAGGAATATCATTGGTTATTTACCAGGGAAGGGAGAGCACAAAGATGAGGTAGTAATCATTGGAGCCCACTATGACCACCTCGGGCTTGACTCAAAGGGACATCCCTTCCCCGGTGCTGATGACAATGCCTCCGGAGTTGCAGCCTTGTTAAAGGTGGCAAAAAGGCTTTCGGAAAAAGGCCCTCTCAGGAGGAGCGTTGTCTTTATCGCCTTTGACGGGGAGGAGTGGGGACTTACTGGCTCAAGGTACTATACCGAACATGCCGTCTTTCCATTAAACAAGACAGTCCTCATGGTCAACATGGATGCCATTGGAAGAAATGAGCCTGACGCGATACATTTCCTCGGTTCTCAGAGAAGCCTTGATGTCCGAAGACTTGCCGGTGAAATGGTAGAGCGCAACGGCATGAAACTACTGGATGACATCGAGTTTGCCTTTAAATACGGGAGTGACCATTACTCATTCTATGAGAAGGGTATCCCTGCGATAGACCTTACCTCAAGCTACCATGAGGACTTCCACAAGATTACCGACACTTGGGAGAAGGTCAACGTAGACAAGGTTTCCAGGATCGCCGACCTCGTTTACCGCCTTACCCTTGAAGTTTCAAACTCAGCGGTCAATTTTCAGAAGCCACTGCAGGTGGACGTCCCCTTTCCTGAACAGAGGTAGACCGGACCCCCAACCCTAACTACTCCTGATACACCCAGTCTGCAATGAAAATCTGCGATTTACCGCCGCTCCTGCTCGATGTCCAGAGGAGCTTTTTCCCGTCCGGGGAGAAGTAGGGGAGGCCATCAAAGCCTTCGTCATAGGTAATTCGTTTCAGTCCTGTCCCATCAGGCCTGATGACATAGAGGTCGAAGTTCCGGGAGCTCTCAGGATTGGAGGCAAAGATGATATATTTCCCTGACGGGTGAAAATAGGGGGCCCAGTTTACGGCCTCAGCACTGGTAATCTGTCTTTCTCCCTTCCCCTCTGTATCCATGATATAGATCTGCGCGATCCTCGGTTTTTCCAGGTCCCGGAAGGCCCTGAAGACGATCTGTTTATCATCCGGGGAGAAGAACGCCCCGCCGTCGTATCCCTTGGAGGATGTCAGCCTTCTCTGCTCCGTCCCGTCGGCGTTCATGACATAGATCTCCAAATCGCCATCCCTCTGAGAAGTGAAGACGATCTTTTTTCCATCATTGGAATAGACCCCCTCGGCATCATATCCATCGCTGGAGGTCAGGCGTTTAAGATTAGAACCGTCGGGATCTGCCTCATAGATCTCCATATCCGGGTCAAAGTCCCATTGATATTTTCTCTCCTCTTTAGGGGGCGCTGTCTCTAATCCCCCCTTCCCCCCTTTATCAAAGGGGGGTAACGGGGGATTATGCATGGTCGAGGCATAGATGATCTTCTTTCCATCGGGTCTGAAATACGAGCAGGTGGTCTTTCCCTTGTTACCACTGATAAGGGCCTGATGACTGCCATCGCTATCCATCGTATAGATCTGATAATAAGGGTGATCCCCCCGGATGGATTGAAAGATGATCTTCTCCATATCCCGTGAGAAATAGGCCTCACCGTTGATCCCTTCGAAGGTGAGCTGCCTTATATTTTGAAGATATCTCCCTTCTCCTTCATCTGAAAGTCCTTGCTCAAATCCCCCCTCACCCCCCTTTTTTAAAGGGGGGGAGCTGATCTCCCCCTTTTGTAAAGGGGGATTAAGGGGGATTTTGGAAGTCGAGGAATCTTCAGCATCCGAGGCAGACACTGGAATTACAGATAAAAGTATGATGATAAAGGCTATGATTAGTCTCATTTTCCTCCACCCCTGTAGAGCGACTGTTTTTCTCATCACTATTATTATATACTACTTTGAAGACCTTGAGGGAACTTGTAACGATGCTTTTTAGAATAGCCCTACTAATCCTTTTTCTGTCTCTTCCAGGGGTGACGGATCTCTACTCCTATCCCCCCCCGATTCCATCCCACCACATCCGGATCGAGTTTGACTTAAAGGCCCACACGATAAAGGCAGAGGACCGCCTGCGGATATATAAAGGCAGGGATGGGGTGATTACAGCCTCTCTCCATAACGCCATTGAGATCACGTCCATAAAAAGTGCAGGGGATCAGGAGCTGCAATATTCCTTTAAAGAGGAGGGGAAGAATAACAAGAAGAGGCTGGTCATATCGCTCCCCTCTTCAACAGCGGGGGAGGTTGAGCTTAAGATAGAGTACAGCGCGAGTTTTAAAGAACTTCCGGGAGACGTAAAATTCTCAAGGGAATTTATCAATGATAAGCCTGTTGCCTACGTGGGGGAGGAGATCATCCTCCTGGATGCCTCTTCCTGCTGGTATCTCTGTATCGAAGATGCCGCTGCCTTTAATGTGACCACTGCGACACCCGCAGGTTATGAGGTCGTGATGGAGGGGACACGCCTGGCCCGGAAAGAGGAAAAGGGGATGACGATCACCACATGGGATTTTCCACACCCCGCATCCGGGGTATATCTGGTCGGCGGCCGGTATACCGTGACCGAAGATCAATACAAAGACATTGCCCTCTACACCTACCTCTTTTCTGAGGACGTCAACCTGTCCGGCACCTACATCGAGTACTCGAAAAAATATTTAGAGATCTACGAAAGGCTTTTGGGCAAGTATCCTTTCAGGAAGTTCGCTGTTGTTGAGAATATCCTCCCGACTGGATTTGGCATGCCCTCGTACACACTGCTCGGTCAGTCTGTCCTGAGGCTCCCCTTTATTGTGAAGACCTCCTTAGGCCATGAGATCGCCCACAACTGGTGGGGGAACTCTGTCTATCCTGATTATGAATCCGGCAACTGGAGCGAGGGGCTTACCACCTATTTAGCCGATCATCTCTACGAAGAGATGGAAGGGAGGGGGGCAGTCTACAGAAACCAGATCCTCAGGGACTATACCAGCTATGTAGAGCCCTCTGAAGAGTACCCACTCACGAAATTTAAAAGCAGGACCGGGCCTGAGGACAGGGCGATCGGTTATGGAAAGGGGGCATACATATTCCACATGCTCCGGGTCATGCTCGGGGATGATGTGTTTTATGACGGGCTGAGATACGTGATCGCCCACCGGAGCTTTAAGCTGACCTCCTGGGGAGATTTCAGGACTGCCTTTGAGAAGGTTTCCGGGAAAGAGCTGGCTTGGTTTTTCACGCAGTGGGTGGAAGAGGCGGGCGCACCTGCAATAAATCTTGGAGATGTCAGAGTTCAGGAGCATAATGGGGTCTATATTCTGAAGGCGGAGATCCTTCAGAAGGAAAAGGCCTATAAGATATATCTGCCAATATCGGTCGAGACAGACGAGGGGGCCCTGCTCACATACCACTGGATTAACGATCCTGTCACTACTCTGGAGATAGAGGTCTCCTCTAAACCACGGTCCCTCACCATTGATCCATCTTACGATCTGTTCAGGAGACTGAATCCCGAAGAGGTCCCACCTACCATCGGCAAGTTTATGGGGGCGCCCAACAGGCTCATTGTCCTGCCGACGAAAGGGGATCAGGAGAGGTTAGGTTCCTATTTCAAGGTCGCATCAGAGATGGAGGACGCCACTGTCAAGACAGACAGGGACGTCACAGAGGAGGACCTAAAGAAGAATTCCATCTACTTGTTAGGCGGATCAGGGGAGAACAACCTGGCAGAGAAGCTCCTGTCCAAGCTCTCCCCGGATATAAAGCTAAGCGAGGAGACTATTTCCGTGAAGGGGAAGGAGTATCGTAAGAAGGACGCTGTCCTCATCGCGGCGATGGCAAGTCCATACAATTCAGGTTCTGTCCTGCTTTTCTTTGCCGGCGATAACCCGGAGTATATTGCCTCTGTAGGGAGCAGACTGTTCCACTATGGCAAGTACAGCTACCTCCTCTTTGTAAAGGGGGAGAATGTGGAAAAGGGGATATGGGAGGCGGAAAAGCTGGAGAAGAAGTTTCAGATTATTCAGCTTGAGTAAATAATCGGACGTAATGCCTTGGTGGAGGGGGGCCGTTTTCCCTTTGCTCCTGGCCTTCGCAGTTGACCTATCTAAGACTCGCAGGCGGGGAAGCCTTCCAGCCTCTAACGGGCTGGCTTTCCTCCGCCTGCTCGCCTTGATAGGTGCCCAACTGCTCTCGGCAAGTCGCGAAGGGACAACGGCCCCCCTCCACCAAGGGGCTACAATAGGACAAATAATTAGCTTGCATATCCTGCAAAAATGTATATACTCCATCTAAAATAGTTACCACATTACGCTTCCATGGAAACGTAATGTAACGATAGCATCCAACAACTCTCCGTAGAATTTACCACCTTTGCAAGAGCACTGCACCATACCTAAATAGATTCAGATGCTGTCTATGGAAGTAACGCGTTGAATCTGTAAGGAGGTGTCAGATGGACGATTCCGAAGATATTAAACATCCGGAAACACTGTCGGCAAGGTGCAAATCTCTATTTTGTTTCCTGAGCCTCTTAGCGATTTCTATCGGTGTCATTGAGGCATTTATCATGCTCCTTCTGTCAAGGATTCCCCCCCTTTCAACGCCGGTGACGGTAATAGTCGACTCCTTCTTATTGATCGTGCTCCTGTCTCCTGTACTATACTTTTTTTTAAGACGGCCTCTGCTCCTGTACATCGTAGAACTAAAGCGGGCGGCAGAAGAAATAAGAGAGTTGGCCACCACCGAAAGATTGACAAAACTCTTGAACCGCTCTTCTTTTGAGACGGATGAAAAGGAGCTTAATCATCCTGTACTACTTTTGATAAATATTGACGGGTTCAGTCGAATCAATGGTTTTTATGGGATAGAGGTTGGTGATTTAATCTTGAAAGAGTTTGCAGTACGTTTAAAGGGCCTCATCCCTGAAGATCTAAATGCAAAGATATACAAGCTCGGAGGGGATGATTTTGGCGTTCTGTTTGAGCACAATCCAGGATTTGACCCCAACGCTTTGGCAAAAAAGATGGTCGTAGAGATAGAGAAGAGGGAATTTATGTATCAGGATTGCAATATATCATTAAGCATCTCTATAGGGATTTCAAGAGAAAGACCTGTCTTAGAGAAAGCGGATATGGTATTGCATCACCTGAAGAGATACACAAGGCTTAAATACAGGGAATATAGTGAAGAGCTCAGTCTTTACAAAAATATTTCAGAGAATATGAGGGTGCTCAATATCTTAAAGAAGGCGATCAGCAGGGATGCGGTTGTTTCATACTTTCAACCGATCGTTAACAATCAAACCGGAAGGATAGAGAAGTATGAATGTTTAGTGAGGGTAAACGATGAGGGAGGCAACGTCCTGTCCCCCTCTTCTTTTTTACAGGTTGCCAAAGAGGCCAGGCTCTATGGAGAGATCACAAAAAGGATGATTGAAAGAGGGATTGCTGTGTTTAAGGATAAGGATTATGAATTCTCGATCAATATATCTGTTGAGGATATTAATGATCGTGAGATTGAAGAGTTCATGACAATGATCCTTAAGAAGAATCCTGAGATGGTCTGCAGGACGACATTCGAAATCATAGAGAGTGAAGGAATAGAGAATTATGAGATCATCCATGATTTTATACAGAAGGTGAAAAAATATGGGTGTAAAATAGCTATTGATGATTTCGGGGCCGGATATTCTAATTTTGGCCATACGATGCAGCTTAATATAGATTACTTAAAGATAGATGCCTCTCTGATAAAGGAGATAGATAAGAACGAAAAATCACAAATCCTGACAGAGACAATAGTGAATTATGCAAAGAGACTGGGGATAAAAACTATTGCAGAATATGTCCATTCAGAAGAGGTACACAAAAAGGTAAAGGCGTTAGGAGTTGATTACTCGCAGGGATATTACATAGGGGTACCCAAGCCCACTATTGAACAATAAGTGTAAAGGTTGTCCAGTGAGAAACCAAGGGGAAAAGATTTAAGGTCCAGTCTCATACCATGGCTTAACGCAACCGAAAAATGTAATAGGAACACCAATAAGGATCCAACATTAAATGATGAAAGAACACCGTAAATATCTCAGGCTCCCATTCACCTCAACGGTTAGAATCGTCTCCTCTAATAACACCCCATTATTTGCCACTGCAATAAATATCAACAGGGGAGGTATTGGGCTATACGCAAGCTCCGCCGTCAAAGAAGGCACTTCTGTAAAAATGGATATCACGTTTAAGGATATTAGGGGCAAGGAGATGACGGAAATGGTAAAAGGAAAGATCATCTTTAACTACAAATGGCACTGGATCTACGTCATAGGGATTGCGTTTGACCAATTGCTGAACCATGAAGAAACACCCTATTTGTTTGAATACATAGAAAATTGTGAAACAATGATTCACCTCTGATAGATATCCCCCCTTTCTGTTCCTTTATCGGGATCACCTTAGACATTTATGGTCACTTAAAGAAGGAAACAAACGGCCCTGCTGCTGATAAACTTGCTCATCTTGCACTGGGGAGTCATGATGGAAAAAACAGGGTGTTAGGTCAGAATGGCAGTAAAATGGTAGCAAATACATTACGGGAAGAAACAGTGGATACTGTAACTATTTGATTTTCATGGAGGCGGCGACCGGATTTGAACCGGTGAATAAAGGTTTTGCAGACCTCTGCCTTACCACTTGGCTACGCCGCCGGTAGATAGCCCGTCTATTATATAGAGATTACTCGCTACGTCAACTATTTACTTTGCTCCAAAGGTCCCCGCCACTTTTTCATCCCGCCCTTGACGTTGTAGACCTTTGTGTAGCCGTTCTTGGTGAGTATCCCGCCGAGTTCATCCCCCATTGGTCCGCCGTGACAGATAAACACAACCCGGTCCTTCGGGGACAGCTCCTTGAGGATTCTGCCATGCGCTGTGTCATAGGGGATATTGATAGCCCCGGGGACATGGCCGCTTTTAAAGAGCTCAGGTTCCCTCACATCAACTATCTTTACAGGCTGCCCGTCTTTCATCAGCGCTTGAAGCTCCTCTCCTGTAATGACCTTGTGAGGTCCGGCTGCAGAGGCACCCACTGCGCATAGAGTGATTACCAGTAAGATATTCAGCTTAGCAAGAGCCTTTTTTCTTAATATATTAACCATCACAATCCCTCCTTTATCCTCAATAATGCGTGAAAATGTTATTTTTGATCCGGAAACCCTTGTAAATACTTGATGTCAGTTTATGGGTTACTTGCAAATTCACGCAAATTACGACAACCGGAGTTTGTCGATCTTTTTCAGGGCAGTCTCGA
>JACRHF010000019.1 GCA_016217665.1 Nitrospirota bacterium
CTCATCCGGGCCTCTATGATCCTGATTCTCTCCTCTTCGGGGAAGGATGAGATGTATCTCTTTACCACTTTTCTGATTCTCCATATCAATCTTAATCTGAGTGCTATTTGGGATATCTTCACCACTCTTGATGATATCTATAGTAATATCCACGGGCAAGTCCACTTCCGCAGGGACCTTTGCCGTGGGTTGCGGAGAGGGCGGCTCCCCAAAGGTATTTCCAGCACCCCATGACAGCGCTATCACGATTGCACCTGAGATTAGTATGATTCTTTTCATTGAAAAAACCTCCTTTCGGTCGAGAAGGGGTCAGGTCTTGAATCTTGATGTGTCTACATCAAGATTCAAGACCTGACCCCACAGATGGCTAAATGCCGTTCACCTTAATATCAACAGACTGTTCCTTTCGAGCCAGACCTTTCTCAATCAAGACCGTCACTCTCCACTGACCTCGCGCCACTCCACGGACTGTTAAGGGAATTAAATTCCGTCCACTCTGAAGATCCCCCTCCCATTGCAACCTGTGATCAGCAACGACCTGACCATCCTGTACCATGGCGATCCCCGCAGGGAGTTCCAGATAAAAACGAACCTGTTCCACCGGCTCCCTCGCATCAAACCAGATCCGTACGAGGGTATCCTCATTGAGCCCGACATGAACCCCGGCTATATCTGTCTTGTAAGTGGCAACGGTCGCCGGCGCTCCGGATTGTTCTGTCTTTATTGAATAGTAATAAATGGGGATCAGAAAGAGAAGAAGGGCAAGTCCTGCCATGGCCCAGATTCTTGGCGCTTGTAAGACCGGGAAGACCCTCTGTATCCATTGTATTCGCTGGTGTATTCGCTGGCATATTCGCTGTCCGGTGGAACCCTTTATGGTCTCTACTGGAATTGTCATCGGGGTTACCTCCTGCAGGCGGTCCCTGAGCCTTGCAGAGAATCCGGCAGGAACGGGTTCCTCTCCAACCTGACTGCATAGATTGATGAGCTGCTGCGTCATATCCAATGCCCCGGAGCAACGATGACAGGAAAGAAGATGCTCCTGCACTCTCTCCCTTTGCCTAAAGGAGAGAGAACGGTCGATATAGTCGGCAAACTGTCCCTGAGTCTCTTTGCAAAGTGGATCCATTTTTCCTCTTCCTGTTATATTAGACGGAAAATTTTATCTAAAAGTTCCCGGAAAGGATGGTTCGAAGTTGATTTCTTGCCCGGTTGAGCCTGGATTTCACAGTCCCGATAGACGCGTCTACTATTTCTGCAATCTCCTGGTATGAGAAACCCTGAATATCCCTTAAGATCAAGATGGTTCTAAATTCCGGGGGGAGTTGAGTGATGAGCTTTGCAATCCAGTCCTGTATCTCTTCCTGCCTCAAACGGTCGTAAAAAAGACGAGAGGCCGCGTCAGTGAGATCACTCTTTATCTCATCTGCATCATCCTCTGAAAAATATACTTTCATCTCGGAGGAACGCCCTTCTTTCCTCCAGTGGTCCTGCCAGGTGTTGTAAACGATCCGGTAAAGCCAGGTGGAAAAATTCGAATCACCACGGAAGGATGCGATGGAGCAATAGGCCTTAATAAGGGCCTCCTGACAGATATCCTCCGATTGCGTCGGGTCTCCGGTCATCCGAAGGGCATAGTTATAAACCTTTTGTTGATATTTAAAAACAAGTTTCTCAAAGGCGGTTTTGTCCCCGTTCTTCGCTTCTTCTATAAATACGGTTTCATCCATTCTTCCAGTGAACCTCAGTTTATCAGTAACTTTGATGCCTCAAGACATTGCAAAGGCTTTGAAGCGATATTTTTAAAATCTTCGCAAAATCCATGCCCTCTTTAAACCAGTCATCCTTTAAGACAGGATACATCAAATTAAAGTATCTATTAAGCCTTTTGTCAAGCTGTGACAAGTGTGGGTAGTGGGTAATTGCCATTTAAAAATCAATGTGATAGTGTAATAAGATATAAAGAAGAGGGGGTTATATGCACGGAATGAAAGAAATAATACAGGAAGCCGAGTCCTTACCTGTTGAAGAGCGGGCTATGGTTATTGATTCCCTGCTCCGAACGCTAAATCCTATATCTGCCACAAAAGATGTAGAATGGGTAAAGGTTGCCAAACGCCGACTGGCAGAGTTGCGATCTGGCCGTGTGAAGGCCATTCCTGGAGATGATGTTTTTGCTAAAATCCGGGAGCGCTTTGAGAAATGACCTTCTCATTTCATCCCGAGGCAGAAGCAGAGTTTAACGAAAGTATAGAATACTACGAAGAATGTGAACAGGGACTTGGCTATGATTTCTCTATCGAGGTGTTTGCCGGCATTCAGAAAATTGTCAACTATCCAACTGCCTGGCCGGTCATGGAAGAATACATCCGGCGTTGTCTTGTAAACCGTTTCCCATATGGTCTTATTTACAGTATTGAGCAGGCCGGGATTTTCATCCTTGCGGTAATGCATTTGCGACGGCATCCTGATTATTGGAAAAATAGACATTGAAATGGCAGAACAAGGCGTTCCACTCCGCTTGCCCAGAATGGACTGCACCCCTCAAACTGGACAAAATATGAATACATTACCTCTACCTTTTTCCATTTAGCTTCCATAGTGGTGCAACTAATCAAAACAATACTAATTATAAAAAAACTTAATAGTAAGCATATTTTGCCCACTCGTATCTTCCTTTTTGTTGCGACCATAGGAAATTCAAAATTCCGTTTGAATAATAGACCCCACAACTGGTGGGTGTCAGTTAACGGAGAATTGGGGTATTCCGGCGGACAGGATGTTTTGAATCAACGTCGTCTTTCCCGTTTGCCGTGGCCCGAAGAGAAAAAAACTGTGCCTTCCGATGGGGAGAGTAATGATACGATTAAACATCGCTGGTTACCCTATAGGTAAATTTTACAAGGCAATTTTAACTTATTATCTCCCTGTATTCAAGAGAAGTTTTTAACCATTCATCCCAGGCAAACCTTCCCTAAGAGGCTGTTGAAAAAGTCCTGTACTGTCACCCTGAACGAAGTGAAGGGTCTGATAACTCATGGTTTATCAGATTCTTCGCTTCGCTCAGAATGACAATCCTGGACATTCCATGCTTTTTCCAACAGCCTGCTAATAAATAAACCGGGGCATTACAAGGTATCAAGTGCACAGCCATGGCCAGTGTTTGACAGGCAAAACTCACCGTGCTATTTTAGCCAGACAAAACACTGGTCCCGGGTCTTACTCTTTCTCTTTACGGGACGGCGGGATGGGACGAGGAGTGGAAGGGGGGGACATGGCAAAAATCGTAATCATAGGCGCCTCCACGGGCGGGCTGCCTGCGGCTTATGAGATAAAGGCCCTCGTGGGCGCTGCCCACACCGTAACGGTCATCTCTAATACGGAGACCTTTCATTTCGTCCCTTCAAATCCCTGGGTCGCTGTGGGGTGGAGGACAAAAAAAGATATCAGCTTTCCCTTGAAACCGTATTTTGAGAAAAAGGGGATCCGGTTCATCGCCGAGGCCGCGGCTAAGATAGACCCACAGCGAAGCGAGGTCATTACTGTCCTGGGGACTGTTGTCCCCTACGATTATTTAGTGATCGCCACCGGACCCAAATTGGCGTTTGAGGAGATTGACGGCCTTGGGCCTGAGAGAAATACCGTCTCGGTCTGCACTGTAGATCATGCGGAGTATGCCTATAATGCGTACCAGAGACTCCTGGAGAAACCGGGGCCGGTAATCATCGGCGCGGCACAGGGGGCGTCTTGTTTCGGTCCTGCCTATGAGTTCAGTTTTATCATGGATACAGACCTGCGCCGGAAGAGGCGCCGGAGAAAGATCCCGATGACCTTTGTCACCTCAGAACCTTACATCGGACATCTGGGGCTCGGCGGGGTCGGTGATTCCAAAGGTCTCCTGGAGCACGAATTCCGTCAAAGGGATATCCGGTGGTACACCAATGCCAAGATAAAAAAAGTCGAACAGGATAAGATGACTATTGAAGTCATCAACGAAGGCGAGAAGGAGATCCCCTGCGGTTATGCGATGATCATCCCTGCCTTCAAGGGTGTTGACGCCGTGGCCCAGGTTGAAGGCCTCTGCAACCCCAGGGGTTTTGTCATCGTGGATGCCAACCAGAGGTCGCCAAAGTATCCGAACATCTATGCCGTGGGCGTCTGCATCGCCATCGCCCCGTCTGAGCCTACCCCGGTCCCGACGGGTGTGCCCAAGACGGGGTACATGATCGAGTCCATGGTTTCTGCCGCGGCGCATAACATCAGGGCATCCGTCAATGGTGAGCCGGTCTCTTCCAGGGCGACCTGGAATGCCGTATGCCTTGCGGACCTGGGGAACACCGGGATCGCCTTTGTCGCCATGCCGCAGAACCCGCCGAGGGACGTCACCTGGTCCAAAAAGGGGAAATGGGTCCACCTCGCCAAGATCGCCTTTGAGAAATACTTTATCCGCAAGATGAAAAAGGGGGTGAGCGAACCCTTCTATGAAAAGATGATCCTCCGTGCATTAAAGATCAAAAAGATTGAGTAATATACAAGGTTTAAACTGGGGCAGATGATGACCTTCATTGTGTGCTGACTTTATCTTTAATCTTTGGCTGTTTTGATGTACTCTCTCAAAACAGCATTAATCAATGTTTGATACCCTACCTTTTTTTCGCTGGCGATCTTTTTAAGGTAAAGCAAAATGTCATTATCAAGCCTCATAGAAGTAGATATCTTTTTGGGACGATAAAAACGCCCTCTGACACCATGTGAAAAATCATACTCTTCCTTTAGCACAAATTCCTTTTTTTGTTTAGATTCCAATGTCTTCATATTCTTCCCTTTCTTTTTTTTGGCCTTTCTTGCTGTTATAATCCTTATAATCTCGTTGCCATCTTCTGTTATATAGTATAGGTGGCCTATGACTATAATCTTCCTTTCCTTTGTAAGGCCTATAGTAATCCACCTTTCCTCGAAATAATCAGATCTCTTATCCAGGAGCGAGATGTGAAAAGGGTCGTCGAATACATCTTTTGCCTCTTCAAAAGAAAATCCATGCCTCTTTCTATTTTCCTTGTTTTTATATTCATCCCACTCAAAACGCATAACTAATTTTAGGGGAAAGCATATACAATGTCAATACAACGGGCATAGATTTGATGAACTCGTAGCTATGCATTTTCGAAGAACCTCTGTACTGCGTCAACCGCATGTACGATCTCCATCTCTGGGAGTGAGGCGATAATCGTCCTGCCGTAGGAACTGGTCACAAGCCGGCTGTCGAGGATGGCGACCACGCCCCTGTCATCCGTGCCGCGGATCAGCCTTCCGATCCCCTGCCTCAGGAGGAGGATGGCAGAGGGGAGCGCGAGATCTGAAAACCAACGCTCTTTGAGCCTCCGGCACCGCTCATCATAGACCGGATCCCCGGGAGAGCCAAAGGGCATCTTGACGATCACCACCAGGCTCAGCTTCTCCCCTTTGATATCCACCCCCTGCCAGAAGGTCGCTGTGGCAAGGAGGACCGAGTCAGGCGTCTCCCGGAACCACTCGATCAGCCTCGCCGGCGGCATATCCCCCTGGGCCTTGAACGGATAGTCAATCCGGATATTCCTGGCCGCAAAGTTGAGATGCTGATATGAGGTAAAGAGGATGAGCGCCCTCCCCCGCGAGGCATTGACAAGCCCCTCGATTGTCTTTAAAGACTCCTGTTGAAAGGACTCGTTGTTCTCTTTGTCCGGGGACGGAAGCTCCCTGTCAATGTAGAGGAGGGCCTGTTTTTTGTAATCAAACGGCGAACCAATCACCTTCTCTCTGAATCCAGCAATGCCAAGCCTCTCCTTAAGATAACTAAAGTCCCCTCCCGCGGTCAGGGTGGCCGATGTCAGGACCATGCTCTCATAGCTCCTGAGCAGGCCCTCAAAGGGCGTCAGAGACTCGACCATGTTGCTCCTGATCTCAAGGTATCCACGATTCCATCCTAAATAATAGACCCTCTGCTTGTCCCCCTGTTCAATCAGATCCTCCATGTCCCGCACCAGGGATTTGATACTGGTGATGGTCGTCTCCATCCTGTCCCTTGCCTCAGCATTTAGGATCGCCCCTTTCTCTGCATTCAATCTGCTGATGACCTTATCCAGTGCCAGAAGCCTTTTTAACTCTTCAAGACCGGAAATAGCGGACCCGGGGATTGGATAGATTGCCTGGGTCTGAGTCTCAATCCCCTGCGATAACCTCCTCCCTTTAAAAAAGGACTCCATCGGATCAAAGAGGTGCTCCACAGCCATCTTCAACCCCTTCAGGCGATAGAGGAGCCATAAGACCCGCGAACGGGTCAATGCCGTGCCAAAGACATGAGAGATCACATTCTCTAATTGATGGGCCTCGTCAATAATCAGTTGATCATGAAAGGGGAGTATCTTCCCCTCTGAGAGAAGGTCGTAGAGCAGAAGGTGGTGATTGACTACAAGGATATCCGTATCCGAGAGGGCCCTGTAATGCCTGTAGTAGAAACAGTCATTGTAGAATGGACACTCCCTCCCGCTGCAGTCATCAGAATCGCCGCAAATTCGAGACCAGAAATCCGGGATAAAGGGGAGTTCGTCCTTGTCACCGGTCTCTGTCGTAGAGACCCAGTCCGTAAACCTGTTATAAGACTCCCCTGCCTCTATATACTCCTTCTCCCGCTTCAGACAGAGGTAATTATTCTTCCCCTTGAGGAGGGCAAAGGTAAAATCATGAGAGAGGAGCTTCTTTAAGACGACCAAATCCTTGCTGACCAGCTGGTCCTGCAGGGCAATGGTGGCTGTAGAGATGATGGTCTTCTCCTCAGAGAGGATGGCAGGGATGAGATAGGCAAAGGATTTTCCAACGCCGGTGCCTGCCTCGATCAGGAGCCGCTGTTTATCCCTCAGGCAGTTCAAGACCTCCTCTGCCATCTCCACCTGCTGGGGCCGGTTTTCATAACCGGGAAACCCCTTCTTTAGCCTCCGGAAGTCTGCTGCCAGTTCCTTCATCAACTCTCCACTACTTGCCTTTCATTCCCCCTTTCCAATATACTTCAGATTGATGAAAATTCCAAAGATAAAAGTAGACAAAAAGTGCGCGGCAAGGCTCCTCCAGGGTCACCTCTGGGTCTTTGATAATGAAGTCATGAACGTGGAGGGGGCGTACACCAACGGCGATGTGGTTCATGTGACGGATCACAAGGGCAGGACCATCGGGAAGGGGTATATCAACGACCGCTCAAAGATCGTCATCAGGGTCCTGACCTTCCGGGATGAGGAGATAGACAGGGCCTTCTTCCGCCGAAGGATTGAAGAGGCCATGGCATACCGGCGATCTCTGGGCTATCCTCAGGATGGCTCCTTCAGGGTAGTCTTCAGTGAAGGGGACCTCCTCCCCGGCCTGATCGTGGATAAGTATGACGAGACTCTGAGCCTCCAGATCCTCACCCTCGGGATAGAGAGGTGGAAGGAGGAGATCGTTGAGATATTGAAGGAGTTGATCCATCCGGAGACGATCATCGAGAGGAGCGATGTCGAGGTCAGGCGAAAGGAAGGACTGGAGCCCACAAAGGGGATCTTATGGGGAAAGGGGGAGGAGAAGACCCTCATCACCCTGGATGGCCTGAAATTTGAGATTGATCTCATGGAGGGGCACAAGACAGGCTTCTACTTGGATCAGCAGGAAAATCGTCGCCTCATCAAACCCTACGTCGCAGGCGGAAGGGTCCTGGATGCCTTTTCCTACACCGGGGCCTTTGCCCTCTATGCGGCGAAATATGGGGCAAAGGAGGTCCTGGCGCTGGAGGACTCCGGCAAGGTCATGGAAGGGTTGAAACAGAACATCGGGCTCAATCATTTTGAAGAGAGGATCGCCGTTGAAAAGGGGGACGCCTTCCAGTGGTTGAGGGACAGGCATAAGGCTGGTGAGCGGTTTGACTGCATTATGCTCGATCCGCCGTCGTTTGTCAGAGAGAAGGCCACAAGAGGCGGCGCCGTACGTGGCTACAAAGATATCAACCTGATGGCGTTGAAGTTGCTTACAAACGGTGGCTATCTGATCACCTCCTCCTGCTCTCAGAACATCTCACCCGATCAGTTTCTGGACATTATCCACGAGGCCGCTAATGACGCAGGCTGCCTCCTGCAATTAACAGAGAATCGCTCCCAGTCAAGAGACCACCCCATCCTCCTCTCCATGCCCCAGACCCATTACCTGAAGTTTGTCGTGGCACGAAAGATGGCGAAGGAGGGATAATAGACTTACAAAATCAACTGATGGAGCATAATCTCTTGCCAGGATCGATGAGGCGAAGCAATCTCCTGAGTTTTCACCGGAAATTGCCGGGCAGCGACACTTTTTATTGACTTGGTATTCGTCATTTATTATACTAAATGACGAATACCATGACATCTTTACAGACACAAAAGCAGACACCCTATATTGAGCGTATTATCAATCTAAACGCCCTTCTTGAAAAAAAATCCCACTTTCTGCTCGGTCCCCGGCAAACAGGCAAAAGTTCTCTCATCGCTCATTCTCTGAGAGGAATCCGCGTCTATGATTTGCTCGACACCACGGTCTATCTGTCGTTGAGCCAGAACCCTGGACGGATTTCCGAGGAACTTCTCCGGGAAGACCGCTTGTTGGTGATCGATGAGGTCCAGCGCCTTCCGGTTCTCCTCAACGAGGTACACCGCCTCATCGAAACCCGGGGCATACGTTTCCTGCTCACCGGCTCCAGCGCCCGCAAGCTTCGGCGCGGCGGGGTTAACCTCCTGGGCGGACGCGCGAGAACAAAGCACCTGCACCCGCTAACCTTCCGCGAACTGGGTGGACACTTTAATTTGCTACGCGCATTGGAGCGGGGGCTCCTCCCGTCAGTCTATTTTTCGGATGATCCGCACGCAGACCTCCAGGCCTATGCAGGGTACTATCTTCAACAGGAGATTGTCGCAGAGGGGGCCACCAGGAATGTTCCGGCCTTCAGCCGTTTCCTGAAAGTGGCTGCCCTGTGCAACGGCACAATCGTTAACTTCACCAACGTGGCGAACGATGCCCAGGTGGCCCGAACGACTGTTTACGAATACTTCGAAATTCTTAAAGATACCCTGATTATTCACGAACTTCCTCCCTGGCGGAAGTCGCTCAAGCGGAAGCCTCTTTCATCCTCCAAGTACTATTTCTTCGATGGAGGTGTGGTCACATCTCTTCAAGGTCGGCAGAAGCTGCAACCCGGGACGTCCGAATTTGGACAGTCCCT
Organism: Nitrospirota bacterium; assembly: GCA_016217665.1. Classification (GTDB taxonomy): domain Bacteria; phylum Nitrospirota; class 9FT-COMBO-42-15; order HDB-SIOI813; family HDB-SIOI813; genus JACRHF01. The sequence goes on from JACRHF010000019.1 coordinate 9,251, forward strand.
TGAGACCTATCTCTTCCACGAGCTGGTGAGCTATCGGGATTATATATCAGGAGAACCCTTAACTTATTGGCGTTCGACATCCGGGTTCGAGGTAGATTTCATTATCGGGGACCACACGGCTATCGAAGTAAAAGCCAAGAAAAACGTCTCGCCTCAGGATGTGAAATCACTGCGCGCCCTTGCCGAGGAAAAAAAACTCAAACGCTATCTATGCGTCAGTCTTGAAAACCGGACACGGCAACTCGAAGGTATTACCGTCCTTCCCATCCAGGAATTTTTAAGCATGTTGTGGAATGAGGAATATTCTTGACGCTCTTAACGTGTAATCCTCAACATTATTATTCCACCTATCCTCAACAATAATATCACAGGGGATTGCTTCGCTTCGCTCGCAATGACGCTCTATTTATTACCGTTACTATACCATTATCTTACAAAATCAACTGATGGAGCATAATCTCTTGCCAGGATTCAGGATGGGCCGAGGAGGCCGGCCTTCTGATAATAGGTCTGTAAAAACTCATCCCAATGGGTATCATGGAAGAATTGCACCTGGCTTCCCTCTCCGGTGTAGGGATCAAAGAGGCTTGAAATTTCGTAGTACTGCTGATATTGCAGGGCCTCAGGCAATCTGAAAAAGGTGATGGAGAGCCCGTTCGCTTTGGGACGGTCCTTGCCATGATATTCAGCAATAATAATATCCTTCTTCATGGACAGAATTCTCCCGGCGCTATCTTTCACTTCCTGCAATTGCCCGGAAAGATCAGAATATCTGTTTAAGGCATCCTTTAAATTACTGATCAGGTCCATGAGATCTACATAGACGTAGGGTGCCGTCAGGGGGTTGAGTTCCTGAGTAAGATTCCGGGCCTCGCTGACAGCATTTAACAGCGCCGCGCCTGTTCCTGTCTGATCCCCTGTAAGGATTCCATTCATTCCTTCAGATAGCCGGTTAATCTCCACAGCCATGTCATTCATACTGTTTTTGAGTTGGATGGCTGAGATGGTCAGGTATTGTTCAACGTCTGGATTTTCAGGATAAAAAACTTCTTCATAGAAAGATTTGTAACTATCCACGATCACCCGGGCAAGCTCTCTCCCCCCCATAAGGGGCTTGCTTCTTAAGGCACGTAATATGGCCGTGTAATCCCACCCATGGGCCTGGCCGGTCTCCTGGGAGAATACAAGGATATCTGACAGGTTTCTAAATTCATAGGCCGTCTCGATCTGCCCCATCTGGCTTGCGTCAAATCCCAAGAGATCAAGGTAAATACCGGCATCTTCGAGGGCCTGTCGAACCAGGGTGTTTGAGAGACAACAGCGTACACCGTCTGTATCATCCTGCAGGATCCTTCCCAGTATCCGATCCGTTGGGTGATAGGGAAGCCGTTTTGCCAGTCCATCGCCGTGGCTGGAAAGAATAAGGGCATATCGCAGGGCTGGATAGTCTGTCTTTGCCCAGAGGAGAAAGTCTTTGAGGGTCTGAGGGTCTGCCATGTTCTGCTCCCCCAGGTCTTCAAGGAGGATTGATTGGCCCCTTTCTACCAGGATCCTTTTTGTAGTGCCACCCAAGGTATCCATCTGGACTACTACATTAACAAGACCTGTAGAACCTACTGCCTCCAGCTCTCCTAAATCGTTTAAAAGTGCGCCAGAGAGATTGTTGTCTCCCGCCATGTAGACCATGACGGTCCAGAGGGGCTCTGCATTAGAGCCATTAGAACTGCTGCAACTTTGGATCAATAAGAGAAGAAGAAACAGAAAAGGGTACAGATTCATTTTCCTCATCATCATCATTCAATCGTATTTACGTATTTATAAAATAGAAACAATTTTGTTTAGCAGGTAGACCTGAAAAGGCGAGGATACTTATTCAAAGAGTTTTTTTAAATCTATCTTTAAACCTTTCAGGAGTGGAGACTCTAAAGTATCATTCCTTTTGAATTTCTTAAAAAGATCATAGTCCCCTTCCTTAAAGGTATAAATCTCGACCATCTCCTCTTTTGGGATTACAAGCCAGAACTCCTTTACACCAAAAGTTGCATAAAGTCCTTTCTTTTGAATCAAGTCTCTATATGCACTGTTCTCTGAAACAATTTCGATTGCAATATCCGGTGCACCCTGTATGTTTTTTTCACCGATGATATTCAACCTATCTTTTGAGATAAACAGGATATCAGGCTGCACCACATTTTCATCATCGAGATGGACGTCACAGGGGGCATAAAAGACCTCACCGAGTCCTTTCTCCTTTACAAACTTTAATAACTCAAACTCAATCTCTCTCGATATCTTTTGATGATTGGGGACCGGTGAGGGTGTCATTAAAAGCTCTCCTCCTATAAGTTCATATCTTTTATCATCCGGAGTCTTCAGATAGTCCTCATAGGTGTATCGCCTTTTCTGTGCCATAGAAAATGACATAATACTCTCCTTCTCCTTGTTAGCAACAAATATCACAAATTATATGGTAATGCAAGGATTTTCTCATGGGTAAGCAATGGTAATAATTCCCCTGATAAAATTGATGTTCTAAGGGATACAAACACCTATTTATGGGAATCATTTCCCTTGTAAATCAGAATAATAGCGTGGTCCGACCCCATCCCTCCATTACCAGGAATCTTTTCGCAGCGCCGCCAAAGGTATCCATCTGGACAACAACATTAACAAGACCTGTAGAACCTACTGCCTCCATTTCTCCTAAATCGTTTGATAGTGCGCCAGAGAGATTGTTGTCCCCGGCCATGTAGACCATAACAGTCCAGATCGGCTTTCCATCTGAACCCCCGCACCCTATAGCCCATTGGAGTATAACTGAAATAAGCAGTAAAGACAGAAAAGGGGACAGATTTATTTTCCTTTCTTCTTTCCACATCCCGAAAATAAATCTGTCCCCTTTTCTATTTCTCATATAAATACGTTGCAAAACCTCTGGATTCCCGTTTTCACGGGACGGGAATGACGACTGTAGCAAGAGCTTCTCCCAATAAAAAAAGGGGCGGGTTTTAAAGCCCGCCCCTTCCAAATCCGCCTTTAAACTAAAGCGAAAGAATGCATCCCTGCAATCTGTTTACCTAACACTCCCGTCGGAGAAGTACTCATCTCCTGTGGTACGGATCGTATTTCCTCCGACATCCGTGACATTAGATACTGTCACCTTCCCGCCCACACGTGTGTCATCACCTGAGAGGGTCTCGGTATCAATCTTCCCATTTACACCACCTGTGATGGCGGTAGCATTGGGAATACCCTGGCCCACAGGAATTACCTGGGTTCCACTTGCATCTGCTGTAGTCTGACAAATTCCATTGGCTCCGACATGAATATAATCCTCACCAACACCTACTCCGTCTGTACCGCCAACTAACGTGTCTCCAGCAGCAGCGGCAATGTATGGAGTCGTATCAACTACACAGGTTCCGCTCGGCCTTCCGTTAGCGCCGGTTGCCTGAAGCACGGTGTCAGCAGTCTCTGCCGGGGTTATACCATTGTCTGCCGAAGTTTCGCAAACACCATTGGCACCGGCATTTATCTCACGTCCCGTATCAACGTCATCGCCCTGTTCCACCGTATCCGTCCCATTATCAATCAGGCAAGGTCCGAAAGCTCCTCCTGCCGCGCCACTTGCTGCAGCAATTACCTGAACATCATCACCGGCGGCTGTTGTGTTCGCAATCCCATTAGCACCCGTTGTAATGCGAGTCACAAGCAGGTTTAAAGGAGAAAGCACCGCTGATAACGTCAGGGTGACGCTATCATCTGCTGCACTATATACGGCGGTTGAAACCGTAGGCGCCGTACCTGTGGCCAACCCGGATATGACGTAGTTGGTGGCTGTCTCTGCAACCGTCTCATTCAGCTCTTCATTAAATTCAAGAACGATCTGATCAATGTTAGTTGTATCTGCGCAGATGGCTCCACTAGTACCCGGATCAACACCTGTACCGCAACTCAGATCATTTCCATTCTCTTGAAGAATCGGCCCGATATTGTCATCCGCGGGATTGGCTGCAATGGCGCTGAATGAGCCTGCCACGCCGTCTGCATTGACACCGGCGACCTGACAGTTGTAGCGAAGCTCAATCTCGCTATTTTCCACAAAGGCAGCGCCATCATTCAATGTGGCGAAGACATAAGCACCAAGAGTATAATCATATCGCCATTCACCATCGGATAGCTTATCAGCCAGTTTATTGAAGTCAACTTTAGCCGAGGAACCGGTGGCTTCCATTCCATCGCCATAGCAATATTCACCTACCTCGCAGACACCGTCATCATCTCCGCCGCCGGAATAGTAGTAGTCACCGATGACCTCTTTAGATGCCGGTAGGCTTGTATCGTCCTGCACAAAGGGCCCGTCCTGGGTAGCAGTACCCCAGACCTGGACCTTCTGGCAGTTCATCACGTAGGTCTTTGCCCCAGACACGATAGACCAGTCATACTGTCCCACTTGTGTACCGCCCTCATCAAGGCTGGCATCATTTTTCAGGACAAGGTCTGTAACCGTAGCGGGGATGTTCCCCCCCGTGGTGCTGAAGGCGACGGTACAATAATCATTATTACTGCCGCTGGGACAATTAAAGGATGTTGCCGGATTCCCTGCGGCATCGGTCAGATGGTCAAGACCATTCAGTGTCACATGGTACATCGACGATGTCCCTGTCGCGAAGGTCACCTGTAGCTGGGTGCAGTTAGTGGTGCAAGCGGCTGGAAGCCAGGCTAATGAATAGCTCACATTACCTGCCTTGCTCCCGTCATAGCTCACCTCAACATGGTCATAGAGGTCATCTACGCCAGAGGCAGTTAGACCCGTCGCATAGGCCGTCTGCAATACCGGCTCATGGAATCTGAAGACCGCGGTCTGGCTTGACGCCTGTGCAAGGTCACTGCCATCCTCCGGGGTCACCTCAACGATTTTCGGTCCCATGTCATCGTTTGGACAGAGGTGAAGGGCCTGATCCTTGGACGGATCGTCCCCTAAACCATAATAACAATCACCACCGTATCCATACTCACACTGATCCAGGTGAAGCACCAGGGTTTCGTTATTCCCATCCGGACCCGTTGTATTCAGGACATCATGCTCCGTGGGATTATCCAGGCTATCGGCCGCCACGATCTCGAAATTGCGACCGCCGCACTCAATATTATTGAATTCAAATGTCCCATCACTCCCTGCATCAGCATAGCTTATGATATTATCATAATGGCCGCTGCCTGTATTATCACTGTCATCATTCGAATCGAGCCGCAATTCCGCAGATTGCGGAGTCGCATAATCCGGTCCAAAACAGCCGTATACAGTACCCTTGATGTTGCAGGCAAGTCTGCCAATCTCTATTTGGAGGTTTGCGACAAGCCCATCCACCTTTGTGTCGTGGTTAGTCGAGTTACCGCATGTCCCTGCACCACCTCCCTCGTCGTCACCAAGATCAGTATCCTGGCACTCCGTATCATTCAGTGAGGTATAACTGACTGACACTGTCCGGTAAGAGAACTCCGGATATTTCTCTGTGGCGGTCTTCATGTTGATCGGCTTCGTCGCGTTCCTCAGGTCCACAGAGACATCATAAACATCATATACAGAGCCATTCAGCGCATCTGTTGTTGCAGGGACATCTTTGATCACATACTGCCCCATCTCATTTGTTGTGGCCTCACCCACACCCACAGATACCCTTGCACCTACGATGGGTTCCCGGGTAACGGCATCCACAACAACCCCCTGAATCGTCCCCTTGGGTTTAAAGGTCGCACTTACGGGATTTGTAAACGACTCAGTTGTATCCTTTGAGCAGCCTGCCATTGTGAACATGGTTGAGATCGCTGCAATCAGGAACCCAGCCATCCACAATGTTTTCATGTTCATCATTCTTCTTTTTTTCATCTCCTACCTCCTTTTGTTCTTATTATTGCTGTCTTCTTATGAAAAACTAACATGTAACTATTACATGTCTCTTTTGCAACCATCACCCCCTCTCCATCTATGCTCAGACTTCTATTTTTTACCAAGCACGTATTCCTTATTTTCGCCTCACCCATATCTATTGACTGGCTTACCGGCAGGACCCCATGATGTAGGATTCAAATGATGACGGTCAAAACTATCAAAAATAAATAACCCTGTCAAGCTTAAACTTTAGCATCAAAGAAATATAAGGAATCATAAACATAAAAAAGCGTACCAGGCACCCCCATAGATATAAATAATTAATAGGTTAATGTCAAGAAAAAAATCGGATATAGACATCGGATTGCACCAGCAATAGTTTAGTTGATACAGTACATATCACGACCGGCCTTTGTTTCTTGTACGATAGAGTAGCCAAAAGGCAACTTTCTGTCAATAGAAATTTTGCAGGAATACATAATGCCTCGGTGAAGGGTGGGGTCGTAGTCCCTTCGCTCCTGGCCTTCGCAGTTGACCTATCTAAGGACTCGCAGGCGGGGAAGCCTTCCAGCCTCTAACGGGCTGGCTTTTTTCGCTTCGCTCAATGCAAGCACTGCCCTCCGCCTGCTCGCCTTGACAGGGGCCCAACTGCTCCGGCAAGTTGCGAAGGGACTACGACCCCACCCTTCACCGAGGCATTACCTTGTTCATCTTTGCCCTGACTAATCTTATCTCCTCATAGGAATACCCTTCTCCAAGTTTTTCCTTGACCGGACTCAGGAATTCTGCGCCCTGATCTTCTAAGACATGTCTGATATGGAGTTGTCTTTCCGGTACGACAAACCTATCTATAGAGATGTCCTCGCCCTCCAAGATGAGCCTTTCCAGATGAGAGACGATGGTCGTTATTGTCAGGCCCCGATTCTGTGCGATCTCCCCGATGGCAAGGCCTTGCCTGTAAAATCCTAAAGTGGCCTGGGTTGTTAACGTTTTTGACGGTTTCAGGCGAGGCTCAGGATCTTTACGGGAGATTGGTTTGGGCTGGATATGATATTGCTTACAGTAATCGCCGATCTCTTTGAGAAAAATTTCTCCATATTTCTGTAATTTTTGTTCCCCGACACCACTGATCTTCCGGAAGTCCTGCAGGCTTTGAGGGTAATAGATGGACATCTCCTTGAGACTGGTGTCGTGAAAAATGACATAGGGGGGCATTTCTTCCTGATCTGCAATGGTCTTTCTTAAAGTCCTCAGACAGTCAAAAAGGGTGCGGTCGTACTCCTCATCCCTCTTGTCCTTCCGAATCAAAATCGGCTCTTCTGGTTTTGTTAAAGAGACCTGCTCATTGTGAAGCAGCACATCACGACTCTTGTTATTTAATCTCAGAACGGGATATTGATCTCCATCCAGTTGGACATATCCGGATCGAATTAACTCACGGATGAATGATTGCCATTGTGATTTGGGATATTCCTTTCCGGCCCCGTATGTCTTAATCGTGTCGTGATGATTCTGCGCTATCTTTTGATTTTTAGAGCCTGTCAGGACATCAATGATATAGTTCATTCCAAACCGCTCCCCGGTCCTGTAAATGCACGATAATATCTTTTGTGCGGCAATGGTTCCGTCAAACCTTTCTTTGGGTTCCAGACAGACGTCGCAATGGCCGCAATTGGATTCATCGAATACCTCGCCAAAATAGGCCAACAAGAGCCTTCTCCGGCAAACGTTGCCCTCACAGTAGTTTATGATTTCTCTCAGTTGCTTCAACGCGGCCTGTCTTTCGTTCTCATCTGTCTTTTGAAGGATAAAATGTTCTATCTTAAATTTGTCCCCATAGCTAAAGAAGAGGATGCAATCGCTTTTTAATCCATCCCTTCCGGCACGTCCGGTCTCCTGATAATATCCTTCAATACTCTTGGGCAGATCGTAATGGATAACATACCGCACATTGGGCTTATCAATCCCCATACCAAACGCAATGGTGGCCACAATAATCTCTGCATCATCGCGGATAAAACGTTCCTGATTTCCGGTTCTGACTTCAGTGGACAGCCCTGCATGGTATGGCAGGGCGCGGTATCCGTCTGATCTCAGTCTCTCTGCCAATTCCTCCACACTTTTGCGGCTCTGGCAATAAATGATCCCGGAATCATTTTTCCGCTCTTTCAGATATTGGACTATTTGATGATAGGGATTCTCCTTCTGTTTAATGAGGTAACAGAGGTTCTTCCTGTTAAAGCTTGCCGTGAAAATCTTACAATCCGGCAATCTCAACTGTGAAATAATATCTCTCTGAACCGTGGGTGTCGCAGTGGCTGTTAAGGCCATAACAGGCACTTTGGGAAATATCTCTCTCAATATCTTTAACTGCCGGTATTCGGGCCTGAAATCGTGTCCCCACTCTGAAATGCAGTGCGATTCGTCAATAGCGAAGAGGGAGACCTTCAGTCCCCGCAAAAACTGTAAAAACTCCGGCATCATTAGCCGTTCGGGGGCCATGTAGAGGATTTTTATTTCATGGCTTGATAAACTTTGCTTTCGTCTGTCAATCTCGCTGTAGCTTAACGAGCTATTGATGAACGCGGCCGGAATACCATCGGCTATCAATCCATCCACCTGGTCCTTCATTAAGGCTATCAGAGGGGAAATCACAACGGTCAAACCGTCAAAAAGGAGGGACGGGAGTTGATAACAGAGAGACTTGCCGGCCCCGGTCGGCATGAGGACAAAGACATCATTTTGCTTGATCACCTCATGGATAATATCTTCCTGGAGGGGGTAAAAGCTTGTGTAGCCAAAGTAGGTGTGTAATGTTTTGTGAATGAGATCGTGTCTCTTAACTTCAGATTTCATGGATCACTTATTGTTTTTTTATTCATGGCCGGGTCTCCTTCTCTGTTATAGAAAAGTGTGTTGGCGGAGAGAGGGGGATTTGAACCCCCGGTGGAGTTTCCCCCACAACTGCTTTCGAGGCAGTCGCCTTCAACCGGACTCGGCCATCTCTCCAAGGCCATATTAGCAATTCTGAAAGGAGGCGTCAAACGGTTAAAATGGCGACATTTCTAATTCATACAGCCTTGCGGCTAAGTCTTCTATACCGCGCACTGTGTTCCCTGACAATGAATCCTATTTTCTTCTTCGTTGGTTCCGGCGGTATCATAAGTTGCCGGATGGCATCAAAAATAACTTTTATCTCCTCGTCATGTTTTTCTATCTTATTCTCAAGCTGTTTCAGCTTATGAGCCAGTTCTTTATGGGTGGACAGCATTTCCCGCAGTTTGACAAAGGCCCGCACGATGGCAATATTCACCAAAATGGCCCTCTCGCTGTTCAGCACGCTTGAAAGCATAGCAACCCCCTGTTCAGTAAACACATACGGTATGTATCTCCGGCCTCCTTTTCCACTCTTTGAGGTCACAAATTGTGACCTCAAAGTTATAACCTCTTGATTATTCAGTTGAAACATAAAATCCAGTGGGAAGCGCCCAATATTCCGTTTGACAGCTTGAATAAGCGCTTTAGTCCTGACCTCATAAAGCTCCGCAAGATCACTATCCAGCATCACCTTATGGCCACGTATTAGATAAATTTTCCTTTCGACCAGTTCTACTGGAACAACCGAATCCATAGCTCCTCCACTTTTAATGTGCCAAGATGGCACCTTAAAGATTCATACTCTTCAAGGAAACAGTCAGGATTCAGCCTGCCATGAAAACGGCTTCCCTGATATGCCGGGGTGATAAGACTTCATCCAGCGTGAACGCGGCAACATCGGCCCTCGATACGGATGAGAGGAGTCCTGCCTTTAGATCGTCTCCTGATTTAAACCTTTTGCTCCTGGGGCCGTTTGTCAGCCGCGGCGGCTTGATCAGGGTCCATTCAAGCCCACTCGTCCTGATCAGCCTTTCCTGTTCAACCCGGTCCCGGGAGATAGCGGGCCGCTGCCGCTGGAAAAGCTTTGCCATCCGTTTTAGCAGAGAACTCTGATTCGCAGGATAGTCGCCGATCATGGCCCCGGTCTGACACACGACCCGGGTAATGCCATGTCTGCGCATGGCCTCCAGGATCAATCCAGTCGCCGTTGCACAGAATACATCCCGGTACGGAGGCCTGGGGCCAATAACAATGCTCACCGCATCCGCCCCTTCCAGGGTTTGGGCAATGGCCTGTGCGTCGGACAGGGAGCCCTTGATCCGGATGACCTCTCCGTCATATCCTCCGAGAGAACTTCCTTCCCGGACCAGCCCCCGTATCCTGATCCTTCCCTGAACAGCCTGATCAATAATCGCCCGCCCTGTAGCGCCGCTTCCGCCAAACAGGGCAAGGGTAAAGGGTCGTGCATCTCCCATATCTTATCTATCCTTTTAAAAGAAAAAGGGGACAGATTTATTTTCCATTACTGCTGCGATCAAATCCCCCTTACCCCCTTTTCTAAAGGGGGGGATTATAAGAGGGGGAAAATAAATCTGTCCCCTTTTTTGCTTAACCAGGGAAAATGGCGTTTTTGGCCAAGTCAAGGAACCACGCAGGGAGGACGCCGATGAGGATCGTGCCGGCGGCGGCAATAGCCAGGGCAAGGCTGTTGGCCGGCGAGCGGGCCAGGTCAAATTCACGGGTCGGCTCTTTCATGTAGATCAGCATCACGATGCGGATATAGAAATAGGCGGATATGGCGCTCATGATCACGGCGATCACTGCCAGCGGAACATAACCATTCCGGATAAGGGCCATGAAGATATAAAACTTCCCGACAAAACCTGCAGTCGGCGGAATTCCGGCTAAGGAGAAGAGGAAGATGAGCATCAGAAGGGCCGCCCCCTTGTTCACCTTGGACAGGCCGGCATAGTCTTCGATGTTCTCTCCCCTGAAATTCCCCTTCCGCATCAGGATAATCGTACCGAAGATCCCCATGTTCATGAAGGTATAGATGAGCATGTAGAGCATGACGGCCGCAATCCCGTCCGGCCCGCCTGCCACAAGCCCGAGAAGGGCATAGCCGGCATGGGCGATGCTCGAGTAGGCCAGCATCCTCTTGATGTTGGTCTGAGACAGGGCCACGACACTCCCGACGGCCATCGTCACAATAGAGAGTGCGGCGATCAGGTTGACCCAGTTTACCGACACCGGTCCCAGGGCCCCGATAAAGACACGGAGGATGGCCGCAAACGAGGCCGCCTTCGGGCCCACAGACATAAAGGCCGTAATGGATGTCGGCGCCCCCTCATAGACATCCGGCGCCCACATATGGAACGGCACTGCCGCTACTTTGAATCCAAATCCGGCCACCAGAAAGATGATGGCAAGGACAAGGGCCAGATCCATGCTCCCCTGCTCCTTGACTGCGGCCGCCAGGTCTGATAACTGGGTTGTTCCGGTGACGCCATAAACTAAGGATATCCCGTAGAGGAGGACCCCGGATGAGAAGGCCCCGAGGATGACGTATTTCATGGCCGCCTCGTTGGAACGTCCGTTATACTGGATAAAACCTGTCAGCACATAGATAGACAGGGCCATCAGTTCCAGCCCGATATAGATGCTGAGCAGGTCTGTCCCCGATGCCATGATCATCATGCCGCTCAGGGCAAAGAGCATCAGGACATAGTATTCCCCCCGTTCCACACCCTCCACCTTGATATAGTTTATGGACAGGAGTACGGCTAAGAAGGTGGAAAGATAAAATACCATTTTAAAGAAGGTGGAATATCCATCGACGGTGAACATCCTGCCTAAGATCTCTCCTGAATTATTCCCCGCAAACATCCAGGTCCCGGCCGCCGCAATCAGGATTACGAACAGGGACAGGTAGGCGATAATATGCTTCTGGTTCTGATCGAGGACTAAGTCCAGCAGGATCAGAAGGCATGCACCGGAAAGGACAATAATCTCCGGCATGAGGAGCACCATATTATAGATATCGAATATCATAATCCCTCACGATCATTTACCTCAGTATCATTTACCTCAGTATCATTTAATCGTCGCGTAATAACCATGGACTGTATTCATCTGCTCTATCAGATGGTTGACGGATACGTGCATGATGTCGAGAAACGGCGCTGAGTTTAATCCGATCCAGAAGACAAACAGCGCCAGGACGGCCATGGCAGCGATCTCCCTGCCGTCAACATCCCATGCCTCCCGGATGTGGTGGCTCGAAACCTCGCCCAGCGCTATCTTCTTATACATCCCTAACAGATAAACCGCGCCCAGCATGGCCCCGATGATCGAGAGGCCTGCGAATACCTTATTAAATCCAAAGGCACCGGTAATAATGAGCAGCTCCCCGATGAACGAATTGGTCCCCGGGATGGCCAGAGAAGAGAGGACGAAGATGGCTAAAAAGGTCGTGTAGATGGGGACGGCCTTGGCAAGCCCCCCATAGGCGGCAAGTTCACGGGTATGGGTCCTCTCATAGATCACGCCGATGCAGAGGAACAGGGCGCCCGTAGTTATGCCGTGATTCAACATCTGCAGGATCCCCCCCTCGATCCCCGTGGCATTCAGGACAAAGAGGCCCAGCGTCACAAACCCCATGTGGCTGATGCTGGAGTAGGCGATCAGCTTCTTGATGTCTGTCTGGGCCAGTGCCAGGAAACCGCCATAGATAATGGCGATAACCGACAAGACGACGATCGGGACGGCATAATAGGAGGTGGCATAGGGGAACATGGCCATGGGGAATCTCAGTAAACCATAGGTCCCCATCTTGAGCAGGACCCCTGCAAGGATGATACTCCCTGCGGTCGGCGCCTCCACATGGGCATCCGGCAGCCAGGTATGGAATGGGAACATGGGGACCTTGATCGCAAAGGCGATAAAGAAGGCTAAAAAGACCCAGAGCTGCACAGGCAATGAAAACTTCTGCTGCATCAGGGCGATGATATCAAAGGTCTCTCCCCCTGCAAAGTAGAGGACGATAATGCCGATCAGCATAAAGATACTGCCGGCTAAGGTGTAGAGGAAAAATTTGAATGCGGCATATATCCTGTTCTTCCCCCCCCAGACACCGATGATCAGATACATCGGTATCAGCATAGCCTCCCAGAACAGGTAGAAGAGGAAGAAGTCCAGTGCACAGAAGACCCCGATCATGGCCGTCTGCATCACGAGTAGGGAGATCATGAACTCCTTGACCTTCTGCTCGATGGCCTTCCAGGATGCCACAACACAGATCCATCCCAGCAGGGCCGCCAGGAAGACAAAGAGGACGCTGATGCCGTCAACCCCCATGAAGTAGGTGATGTTCCAGGATGGGATCCACTGGTAGTGTTCTACAAACTGCATGTGATAGGTCGTCCTGTCAAAGTTGAGGAGAATCGGGATGGAGACGAGGAAGTCCGCCACCGTCACGGCGAGGGCGATCCACCTCACCAGGCCCGCATTCCTTACAAAGAGTAAGACAGCGGCTCCGGCTAACGGCAGGAAGGTCACTATGGATAATATGGGTATCCCCAGACTGTTGTGGACGGCCTCGATCACCCTACCCTCCTCCCATCAGTGAATAGATGATGATAATGACCATGATCCCTACGACCATCCCGAGGGCATAGTGCTGGAGGAATCCGGTCTGTATCCGCCTGACAGAGGCGCTGATGGATAAGACGAAGGCCGCCACACTGTTGACGAACCGATCCACGATATTCCTGTCAATCCACAGACCGATCCCGGCAAGGGAATAGATGACCGGCAGGACGATGGTATTGGAGACCTCTGTAATGAAACCCTCGTAGACCCCGACGGGCCCCTTTGCAATCCGCATGAAGACCCGGCTCCCCATCCTGTAAGACCAGTCTGTATCCAGACTGATGAGATTTTTAGGATGCAGGTACTTCAGCAGCATAAAAAAGCCCAGGGCCGTGAACATCAGTATCCCCAGGGATCCGGTGATATGGTCTCCGGTATAGGGTTCAAAATCGACGGGATAGGGGAGCACAGAATAGAGCGGACCGGGGAATACACCGATCGCGATACACAGAAAGGCAGCGATCCCCATCCCGATCAGCATGTTGAGCGGGGGCTCTTTGGCCCGGATCCCGGAGTCATGCCCGAAGAACATGTGATAGGGAAGTTTGAGCGTGGTCGAGAGAAAGGTGCCGGACGAAGCCAATACCAGCAGGAGCGATACAATCGCCTTGTGGTCGTGGTTTGCGGCGGCGACGATCATCGACTTGCTGACAAAACCGCTGAAGAAGGGGAATGCCGATATGGAAAACCCGGCGATCATATAGAGTATCATTGTTAAAGGCATGGTCTTGTAAAGCCCGCCAAGGTCTGAGAGTTTGCGCTTGCCGGTCATGTATATCACAGAACCGGCCCCCATAAAGAGGAGCCCCTTGTAGAGGATATGGGTAAATGCATGGGACACAGAACCGTTCAGGGCCAGCTCTGACCCCAAGCCGATGCCGGTCACCATGTAACCGACCTGACTGACAATGTGGTAGGCCAGCAGCCTGCGGAAATCATTCTGCAGCATCGCATATCCGACGCCGTATACCGTCATCACCACCCCAAGCCACATCAGCATCTCCGTACCGGCAAAGGCACGCACCAGGACATAGACCGCAGTCTTTGTGGTAAAGGCGGACATGAAGACAGCCCCGGTCACCGTCGCCTCCGGATAGGCATCGGGGAGCCACGCATGGAGCGGCGGCACAGCGGCGTTCAAGATAAATCCGATCATGATCAGATAAAAACCCATACTCCCGTCATGCTCAATAGGCCCGAAGAGGATCGAACCGGTATCCGCATAATGGAGGATAATGCCGCCTAATAAACAGACACCGCCGAATACGTGCACCAGGAGATAGCGGAAACCTGCATCAATCGAACGTCTCTCCCGCCTTGCAAAGACCAGATAGGCCGAGGCAAAGGCCATGATCTCCCAGAAGACAAAGAGGGTAAAATAGTCGCCGGCAAATACAACCCCTAAGGAGCTGCCTACATAGAGGAATGCCGCCATGTGCTGTCCCGGATCGTCGACGTGGAGGGAATAGACCATCCCGATAAAGGCCATCAGGGTAAAAACATAGGAGAAGACCAGGCTGAGTTTATCCACCTTGCCGAATATGATCTCATGGCCGAGGAAGCTGTGCGCCCCGTAGGTGCCCTCGCCTGCAGAAAAGACGGCTATCATGGCGAATGCCGGGATCAGGACGAGATAGGCCTTCCGCACATTCCCTTTAAGGAACGGGATCAGGAATGCCCCCGCGATAAATAAGATGGACGGATGAAACCAATCAATCATGACAACCTCGTAAAAAGTCTCGACAGCGGACGGCTTCGTAAAAAGCTCCATATGCAAGGCGCGCAAATCCTGAGGAATGAGGCGTACTTGTAGCTACGCCGCAATGACGAAGGATGCAGCGCAACGCCGCAGATGGACTTTTTACAAAGCCGTCAGTCATAGTAATCCTCTTTCTTCAAGAGCCATACACTCCCGAGGAACTTAAAGACTGCAATAATCGCGACACAGGAGACAAATCCATAAAAGGCGCTCCAGCCGGGTATCGCATCCCAGGCAAAGGCAATATGGTGACGGGAGGCGATAAAATCCGATGCAAATACAACCACCAGGATGACGTAAAATATCGCCCTCCGTTTACCGGCATTCTCAGGGTCGCAAATATAATCCACCATTCCCTTGATCATCGAATAACAATCTCCTTAGCCAGACTCAGGAAATAATTCGGATAGATACCAATAAGGATCGAGATAATGGCCGTAAGGACCAGCGGGATTGCCACCATCGGGATCTCTTTAATATCTCCTTCATGACCGTGACCACCTCCGGAATGATGATCATTGGGTTCCTCAAAGAATGCCTTGTAAGTGATGGGTAAAAAATATGCGGCATTTAAAATCGTGCTGGTTAAGAGGACGATCAGGATCGGTATTTCCTTCGCCTCAACCGATCCGATGACAAGGTACCACTTGCTGATAAAGCCGGCGGCAGGCGGCACTCCGATCATGCTGAGGGATGCGAGAAAGAATGCCGTCATGGTCCAGGGGAGCTTGCGGCCGATACCGGAGAGCTGGCTGACCTCGGTCTTGTGCGCGGCACAGTAAATAGAGCCGGCACAGAAGAACAGCGTGATCTTGGAAAAGGCGTGGTTGGCAATGTGCACAATCCCGCCGATCATGCTGCTCGGGGTGAGGAGCACCGCGCCCAGGATGACATAGGAGAGCTGGCTGACGGTGGAATAGGCCAGCCGCCTCTTCAGATTATCCTGAGTCAGGGCATAGACCGATGCCATGATGATCGTGAAAGAGACCACGTAGGCCGTGGCCATCCCAAGGTTCAACTCAGCCATCAGTTTCGTGCCGAAGACATGGAAGATGACCCGCAGCACCGAAAAGACGCCCATCTTCACCACAGCCACCGCGTGCAGGAGCGCACTGACGGGCGTGGGGGCCACCATGGCCGCAGGGAGCCACGCATGAAACGGCATAATCGCGGCCTTTGAAAAGCCGACCATGAAACAGATATAGACAACGGTTAAGAGCAGGGGCGAGGCTGAGGTATTCGCCAGCAGACCCTGATCTGAAAAATCAAGATTCCCCGTGATATAGTAGGTCAGTGCAATCGCGGCTAACAAAAAGGTCTTGGAGGTGCCGACCAGATAGACGACATATTTCTTGCTCCCCTGCCAGGACTCCTCTGTCTCCTTGTGATAGACAAGGGGATAGGTCACCAGACTCAGGACCTCATAGAAGACGATCAGCGTAAACAGGTTGGCGGCGAATGCCCCGCCCACCGCGGCGAAGATACTGACGCTGAAACTGGCGAAGAACCTCGTCTGGGCGTGCTCTTTCGCACTCCGCATGTAGCCTACAGAATAGACAGAGGCAAATATCCAGAGAAAGGACGCTATCGTGGCAAAGACCATCCCTAAGGCATCCACCCTGAATTTAAAGGGAACGCCGGGGAGTGTATTAAAGAGGGTGTATTCGATGGTCCTGCCGGAGAGGATGACCGGCGCCATCGAGATGACGATCAAAAACGTCAGGATCGCCGCCAGAAAGGATGTCGCATCCCTCAGGTTAGGGGTCTTCTGAAAAAACAATATCAGGAAAGCAGCCGTCAGGGGAAGAAACAGTGCAAGCAGCGGTCTTATGGACTCAATCGTTTCCACTATTCTACCCTTTCATCGTCTGGATTTCATCCACATTAAGGGCGGCCTTGTTTCTCACCAGGGCAATCAGAATGCCCAGGGCAATGGCCACCTCGGCGGCTGCAATCGTAATTACGAATATCGAGAATATCTGCCCCCTCAGATCCTGGAGAAAATAGGAGAAGGCCACAAGATTGATATTGACCGAGTTTAGGATCAGTTCCACCGACATCAGGATGATCAGGATATTTCTTCTCAAAAGGACGCCTGAAGTCCCGATGATAAAGAGGAGAGCGCTCAGGATAATATACCAAGACAAGGGGACCATGCTCCTATCTCAGCTCCTTTCTACCCAACACAATCGCGCCTAACAAGGCGACTAAGAGTATCAGCGACACCACCTCGAAGGGGAGAATATACTTTGTAAACAACGCCTCCCCTACCTCCCTCACGGTCCCGGTAAGGCGGCCCGCCGCAGGCGCTGTGATGACGGCCAGCCTGCTCCTTGAGACAATCAGCACCATCTCAATGACCAGCACCCCTAAGAGGGCGATCACCCATAACTGCCCTCCGGAGACAAACCGTTCCATGCCGGCCTTGGAGATATCCAACATCATGATGACAAAGAGGAAGAGCACCAGCACCGCACCCACATAGACAAACACCTGGACCACGGCAATAAAGGGGGCGCGCAGCATGACGAATAATGCCGCCATCTGTAAGAAACAGACCATCAGGGATATGACGCTGTGGACCGGATTTCGGAGAGAAACGACGGCGATCGCTGATCCTACGGCCAATATTGCAAAGACAAAGAAAAACATCTGCTCCGCCACTACCACCACCTCTTCTGAACACTCATGTCCGGGACAATCTTTATCCCTGTTTCATCTGTCTCCAGCCTCGCCTTCACAATGACGCCCCCCTCGAACTCCCCAGGGATCGCCTGGGGGGTCAGGAGTTCTTCCTTGGTCCGGAGCTGCCTCTGCATCGAGGTGCCGGCCAGTTCATACTCCCTCCCCAGCTTCAACGCCTCGGTCGGGCAGGCATCCTCACACAACCCGCAGAACATACAGCGCAGGAGATTGATCTCCCACCGGTAAGCTACCCGGTCTGCGATCCCCTTCCCTGTCGTGTCCTGCATGGGGACTACCGTAATACACTGGGTAGGACACGACTTTTGGCACAGCTCGCACCCAACACATAATTCCTTCCCCTCTTTATTCCTGTTCAGCGTATGGAGCCCGCGGAATCTTCTGTACGGGATCCACGTCTCCTCGTCAGGGTATTTCATGGTAACGGTCTTAGAAAAGGTATAGTTGAATGTGATAAACAATCCCTGGATGAGGTCTAAGAAAAAGACCTTTTTCAGAAGCCCCTTCAGATCAAAGTTGTGATGGTTCCCGTTCATATGATTATCAACCCCGTAATCAGGATGTTCGCCAGCGATAACGGCAGGAGTATCTTCCACCCGATGCTCATGAGCTGGTCATACCGGTATCGAGGAAAAGTAAACCGGGTCCATATAATGATATAGATCAGCATCGCCACCTTCAGCAGGAACCATAGGATACCCGGAAGAAAGACCGGGCCGTCCCACCCGCCCAGGAACAGGAGGACGATCAGGATAGACATCGAGACCATGGCCACATACTCGGTCAGCATAAAAAATGCAAATCTCATCGAACTGTACTCCGCATGATAACCGGCGCCCAGGGTCCCTTCATCCTCCGGCAGGTCAAAGGGAATGCGGTTGATCTCTGCCAGCCCTGCGATAAAAAAGATGACAAATCCAACCGGCTGGTACAGGATATTCCAGTGCCACCCGGACTGGGCCCTCACGATATCTAAAAGGCTCAGGGAGTTTACAATCATCACTACCCCGATGCAGGCAAAACTCAGGGCCAGCTCATAACTGATCATCTGCGCTGAGGAACGGAGGCCGCCGAGCAGGGGATACTTGCTGTTGGAAGCCCACCCGCCGAGGATAATCCCGTAGACGCTCAGGCCTGCGATGGCCAGGACGTAGAGTATCCCTGTGTCCATATTCGAGATGTACAGATTGACCTCATAATTTACAATGGGGAGGGTCACCTTTTCCCCGAAGGGGATCGTGGCAAACACGGCAAAGGCCGGAACCATGGCGATGACAGGCGCTATCCTGAAGAGCCACGGGTCTGCCTTTGCAGGGACGATGTCCTCCTTGAACATGAGCTTGATCATGTCTGCAAAGGGCTGCAGGATCCCATGCGGACCAACCCGGTAAGGACCGAGCCTGACCTGGATATGCCCTGCCACCTTCCGCTCGATGTAGGTCAAGGGAAGCGGGAGTGCAAACACAATCAGGGTAACAACCACCACCTTAATGCCTATCAAAAGCAACTCGATCATCGTCTTTCGGCCTACCTCTTCCTACCCCACATATAATTGATCATCTCTAAGTATCTTGCGTTCATCCCTCTCACGATGGAGTGTATATTGAATACAACACTTTTGAGCATCTTATAAATCAGGCGGGGATGGCTGTCAACTAAGGTCTCAAAATCCGCCTTCTCCAGCACGTACACCTTTGTATCCGCAATCGCCACAATGGTCGCAGAACGGGGCCTGCTGTCCAGGAAAGACATCTCGCCGAAGATGTCGCCATCTTTGTGCAGGGTCAGTGTCAGGAGGTCCCCTTCCGGCGTCGCCTTGCATGCCTTGACCTCTCCCCTTTTGATGACGTAGAGGGATTGTCCGTCTTCTCCCTCTTTGAATATGGTAGTCCCAAGCTTAAAATCCTTCTCTTTTAACACCTGGGAGACAATATTCAATTCTTCGTCGTTCAGATCTGAGAAAAAATGGATATCACGAAGCGATTTCGGATCTATCATTTTATCCCCCCGCCGTGAGATTTACCCGTAAGAGGGAGCACCCTCACCCTTGGGAGCCCCTCCCCTTTTGTGAAAAACATATTGACACGGACATCTGTAAAGTTCTCCGGTATAAAGACAACACCTTTTGCAGACCTCTTGTTCACGTGCACCGTCAATACGGCCTCATACCGCTCCCCTTTTACCGTGACCTTATCCCCTTTTCCAACCCTCAGATCCTTTGCATCCTCTTCGCTGATCTCGACAATGGCTTCGGACAGGATATCCCTTAAGGTGTCCGTCCTGAGAGAAAGCCTCCCGGAGTGATAGAGATGATTCCCTGTGATCAGGACGAAGGGATAATTGGGATCAGGAGAGGTAGAAGGCATCTGGCTGGCCGCTGAGGGGACAGATTTCAAATCTGTCCCCTCACTGCTGCCTGCTGCCTTCACTATTGCCCCGTTCCCATCCAGGCTCTCAAAGGCGATCTCACGATACATCGGTGCCACCTCTTTGATCTCCTCAAAGATCCCGGCCACAGACCCATAGTTAAATGAGGGATCCACGGCCGCACCGACAGCGGCAATGATCTCCCAGTCCGCCTTTGCATCCCCCTGGGGCGGCACGAATCTCCTTAACCTCTGGACCCTGCCTTCCTGATTCGTAAAGGTCCCGTCTTTTTCAACAAAGCTTGCGCCGGGCAGGACCACGCTGGCCATCTTGGCCGTCTCGGTGAGGAACATATCCTGGACGATCAGGAACTTAACCCGGCGGAGGGCCTCTTCGACAAACCTTCCATCCGGAAAATCAGAGACAATATCTTCACCGATGACATACAAGACGTCCACCTCTCCCCGCGACGATGCCTCCAACATCCCCTCACATCCCAGGCCATTCCCGTCCGTGAAACTGTAGCCGGGCAGGATAGCCGGATGAACACCCATCTCCCAGGCCCCCCTCTGGTTTGCCCTGTCAAAGACAGGGAAGAGCTTGACCTCTTTGCCCAAAAGCCGCAGCGTCCCGACAAGGATGTTCAGGAATTCCAATCGCGAGGGCCCTCTTAATACGTCATTTCCCACAACAATAGTCACCGATTTGGAGGATGACATGAAATCTGCAGCAGACTCTATCCTGCCCCAGTCTATGCCGGTCAGCGAGGAGACACTTTCCTTTGAGATATTTTTAATCTGCTCCCTGCCGGAGAGATCATTCAATTGATCTGCATTCTTATCATAAAGGACTTTGGAGATCCCGCTGAGGATCTCCCCTTCGGCGGCTGGTCTGTGCCGGAGGGTCAGGGCCGCAGAGCTGTCGAGCTTCATCCCCCTCGGAGAGGCGATGATGATGTTCATCTTTTTATTCTTAGACAGGCGCCTGATCATATAGTCTGTGACAGGATTTTCATCCGAGATGCCGGACCCGATAACGAGCAGCGTATCCGTGTTTAAGGCATCATATACCGATACACCGCCCCTCCTGAGCTCCATGACCTCCGCGAATGTCTTCACGGTACTGCTATTCCACCGGCTGCTGGAATCTATGTGGTTTGTCTTCAACACCACCCTCATCAGCCTCTGGAAGAGATAGAGTTCCTCGTTGGAAAGCCGGCTTGAGGCAATCCCCCCGATCTTCCCTCCGTTTCTTACGACCCCGGTGATCCCTTCCTTGATCGTCTTGAGGGCCTCGCCCCATGTGGCGGGTTCAAGCATCCCCCCTTTCCGGATCATGGGGGTCACAAGTCGATCATGGCTCTGGATAAAGGAATAGCCATATCTCCCTCTGGCGCACAACGTCTCATTATTGATCCCTTTATCCGGCTTTGAGATGACCCGAAGGACCTCGCCGTTCCTGGCCTGCACCGTTAACTGACAACCCGTGCCGCAGTAGGTGCACACCGTATCCACCCCTCTCAGATCCCAGGATCTTGACTTATACCGGAAGGAGCGGCTCATCAACGAGCCGACCGGACAGACCTCGATGCAGTTGCCGCAATGATCGCAGTCTAAGTATTCTTTAACAAAACTGGTCTCCCCTGTCCCGGCGCCGCGGTCAATGGACCCTAACACCCCCGCGCCGACCGTCTCGGCACAGATGCGGACACACCTCTTGCACTGGATGCACCGGTTGACATTCTGGACAATGACAGGACTCAGGATATAGTCTTCCTCGTGGAACCGCCTCTTTTCTTCGCCAAAGGGGCTCTTTCGCGGACCGAACTTAAAGGTGACATCCTGCAGCTCGCACTCGCCCCCTTTATCGCATACCGGGCAATCAAGCGGGTGATTCGCCAGGAGGAGATCAATCATGGCCGACCTGGCAGACTTAACCACCGGAGATTCGGTCAGAACCTCCATCCCGTGCATGACCGGGGTCACGCAGGAGGGCTGGAGCTTCTTCTGGCCCACAATCTCTACAAGGCAGACCCTGCAGGAGGCCAGCTTGCTGAGCCTCGCATGAAAGCACATCGTGGGTATCTCAAACCCTGCGCTCGTTGCCGCATCCAGGATCAGGGTCCCGTCCTCGACTGTAATCTCTTTCCCGTTTATTTTTACGGTGGCCATGTTAATCCTGCTCTAAATCCGCCCTTAGCCCAATCCCCCTTTTTCCCCCTTTATTAAAGGGGGATTATAGGGAGGCTTATCTGTTCACTGTTCACTGTTCACTGTTCACTGTTCACTATTTACCATGCATCTCTTATGTTTTACATGATACTCAAACTCTTCCCTGAAATTATTGATCGCGCCCCTCAGGGCCATCACGGCGCCGTCGCCGAGGGGACAGAAGGTGCGGCCAAAGATATCCCCGCATAATTTAAGGAGGACTTCCACATCCCCCTCTTTCCCTTCACCATGCTCCACCCTCCGCATCACCTTGACAATCCAGTCGAGCCCTTCCCGGCAGGGGGTACACTTGCCACACGACTCATGGTGAAAGAATTCATGGACAATCAGGGCCCCCTTCACAATGCAGGTCTTCTCGTCCATAACGACCACAGCGCCACTTCCCAGCATCGTCCCCTTGGCCGCAAGGGAGTCAAAATCCATCGGGGTATCCAGGTCTTTCTCCGTCAGCATCGGGGCAGATACGCCGCCAGGAATCACGGCCTTTAACCTTCGGTCCCCTTTGATCCCCCCGGCATGGGTATAGATGATCTCGCGGAGCGGTGTCCCCATCGGGAGCTCATAGAGACCCGGCTTATTCACATGTCCGCTGACCCCGAACAGCTTGGGCCCCGGGCTTTTGGCCGGCCCGATAGCAGCAAACCACGCTGCCCCTCTGTTGATAATGTGCGGGATGCAGGCCAGGGTCTCCACATTATTGATAACCGTTGGTTTTCCAAAAAGACCGACTTGGGCCGGAAAGGGGGGTTTTATCCTCGGCAGGGCGCGCCGGCCTTCCAACGACTCCAGGAGGGCCGTCTCCTCGCCGCAGATATATGCCCCGGCACCCCGGTGCACATAAATATTGAGACTGAATTTGCTCCCCAGGATATTATTCCCCAGATATCCCTTTGCATGGGCCTCCCGGATCGCCTCCTCAAGCCTGTCCGCGCCGAGGGTGAATTCCCCGCGGATGTAGATGTAGGCGTTGTTCGCTCCGATAGCATAGCAGCCTATTGCAATCCCCTCAAGGAGCTGATGGGGGTCCTTCTCAATGATCGCCCTGTCCTTATAGGTGCCCGGCTCCCCCTCATCTGCATTGCAACAGAGATACTTGGGGATGGTAGGATCTTTCGGGATAAAACTCCACTTCAGTCCTGTCGAGAAGCCGGCCCCGCCGCGCCCTCTCAGGCCGGAGTCCTTGACCATCTGGATGATCGTATCCGTGTTCATCTCAAGGGCCTTTTTCAGGGCCTGATACCCGCCGCTGTTAAGATATGCCGTTAGCTTAAACGAATCAGGGGCATTCATATTTTTCAGAATCACAGGTTCAAACATAGCTTTACTTTTTACAGGGTCGTCTTCTTGCTTCTTGCTTCTTGCCTCTTGCTTCTTACTTCTTACTTCAGCCCCTTCAGTATCTCCTCTATCTTCTCTTTTGTGAGGTCTTCATGGTATCTATCGTTTATCTGCATCATCGGGGCAGTCCCGCAAGAGCCAAGGCACTCTACAGCAGAGAGTGTAAACCTCTTATCCGGGGTAGTCTCCTTCACCTTGATCCCTAATCTCTGGGAGAGGAAATCCATAATATGATCAGCCCCCAGGAGAGAGCAGGATATGTTCGTACAGACCTGTATATGGTACTTGCCTACAGGTTTTTTGTTGTACATGGTGTAGAAGGTAGCCACCTCAAAGACCTGGACAGGCCGCAGGCCGAGGATGTTCGCGATCTCCCGCATTCCCTCCTCGTTGACGTAGCCATATTCCCTCTGAACCACAAAGAGTGCGGGCATGACAGCAGACCGCTTATTGGCATATTTGCCGGTCAGCTCGTTAATCTCTTTTACTGCGCCCTCTGAAAGCATCTTACTGCTCCCCCCTCTTCTTGCTTCTTGCTTCTTCTTACTTATCTACCTCTCCGAACACCGGATCCAGGCTGGATATCACCGCCACCACGTCCGCAAAGTAGGCCCCGCGGGACATCGGATCAACACTCTGCAGGTTCACAAAGGACGGCGCCCGGATCTTTACCCTGAAAGGCCGCTCAGACCCATCGCTTACGATATAGAAACCCAGTTCCCCTTTGGGGGCCTCGATAGAGGAGTAGACCTCACCCTTGGGGACCTTAAACCCATGAGAGATCAGCTTGAAGTGGTGGATAAGGGCCTCCATGTTGGTGGTGATATCCCTTCTGGGAGGCGAGACAAACTCAGGGACATCGGCATTCACAGGCCCCTCCGGCATCTGTTCCAGGGCCTGGGCAATAATCCTGCTGGCCTGCCTCATCTCTTCTACCCGCACCATGTATCTGTCAAAGCAGTCTCCATTCCCGCCGGCCGGCACCTTAAAATCAAACCGGTCATAAACGAGATAGGGCGTGTCCTTCCGGATATCCCACTTCACGCCGGACCCTCGCAGAGACGGGCCGGTAAGGCCGAGGTCTACGGCATCCTCTGCGGATATGACCCCCACACCCTTGTTTCTCTGAAGCCAGATCCTGTTTCCTGTCAGGAGTTGTTCATACTCATCCACCCGCTTTGGAAATATCTGAACAAAGTCCCTGCACTTTTCTTTAAACCCGGAAGGGAGGTCTCCCCTCACCCCGCCGATCTTCATGTAGTTGTAAGTGAGTCTCGCGCCGCAGAGCATTTCAAAGAGGTCCAATATCATTTCCCGCTCTCTGAAGGCATAAAGGACGAGGGTGACCGCCCCTAAATCAAGACCCCAGGCGCCAACGGCTAAGAGATGACTCGATATGCGCGAGAGTTCAGATGTGATGACCCTGATATATTTGCCCCTCTCAGGAATATCAAGGCCAATCAGCTTCTCTACAGCCATCACGTAGGAGAGGTTATTCGTCATGCTGCTCAGATAGTCCAACCTGTCTGTGTAGGGAACGAACTGGGAATACAAGAGGTTTTCAGCGATCTTTTCCATACCCCGGTGGAGGAATCCAATATCCGGCTCTGCCTTTACAATCTTCTCACCCTGCATCCGAAGGACAAGGTGCATCACTCCATGGGTCGAGGGGTGCTGCGGCCCCATGTTCAGGGTGACCTCTTTGGTGATGATATCCTCTCCGTTATTGGAGGCGATGCTGACGATATCTTCCATACGTTTAAACCTTCTCCACCCCGAAGGGGTTATACTGATCCTTGTATCCGGTCAGGGGATAATCCTTTCTCAAAGGGTAACCCTCCCAGTCCAACGGCATGTAGATCCTCTTGAGATTGGGGTGACCATTAAATACAATACCAAACATGTCAAAGGTCTCCCTCTCCGCAAAATCCGCGCTCCTCCACACCGGGGTCACCGAGGGGACCGCCTCATTTTCCCTGACCCGGACCTTTATCCGGAGGCGATTTTTGTTGGGAATAGAGTAGAGATGATAGACGACTTCAAAACAGGCGAGTGACTTGCGGCAATCCACGCCGAGCACATCCGAGAGGAACTTAAACTGCAGATCCGGTTCCTGTTTCAGGAACCTGCATATTTCGACAAGGGCGCCCTTCTCAACAACATGAGTGACCTCACCCCGGAAGACTGTAGTCTCAAGTATAGCCCCCCCAAATCTGTCCTTGATCTTTTTTACCAGGAGCGAATAGTGCGGCGCAGGCAACTCTTTTTCTATATCCTTTTCTTCCATGCCTCCTCAAACTTTAAACTTGGCAAAAACCGACGGCATCTCCCTCTTGATCTTCTCCTGGAGCTGCAGGAAACCGTACAACAGCGCCTCCGGCCTGGGCGGACACCCGGGGATATAGACATCCACCGGCACCACGAGGTCCGTACCCTGCACCACACTATAGGTATTGAACGGCCCGCCTGCCGATGCGCAGCCGCCCATGGCAATCACCCACTTTGGCTCCGGCATCTGCGCATAGAGCCTTTTGACTGCAGGGGCCATCTTTTTTGTCATCGTGCCTGCCACAATCATGACATCCGACTGCCTGGGAGAAGCCCTGAAAATTATCCCAAACCTGTCAGTGTCATACCTTGAACATCCCGCGGCAATCATCTCGATGGCACAGCAGGCCAGACCAAATGTCATAGGCCAGAGGGCAGACCTGCGCCCCCAGCTTACAATATGATCCACGGTGGTAAACAGTACATTTCCTTCTGTCACACCCATTCTAACGCCCCCTTTTTCCATGCATAGATAAACCCGATGACAAGGATGGCTATAAAAATAAACATCTCTATAAAGGCAAACATCCCTATATCCCTTAAGACAACGGCCCAGGGAAAGAGGAAGAGGGTCTCAACATCAAAGACAATAAACAGGATGGCCACGATAAAAAAATGGACCTTAAAGTGTCCGGCATCGGCATTTCCAATAGGCTCCATACCGCATTCCCATGGCAAGAGTTTTTCCCGGGTAGGATTTTTTGGACTGACGAGGAAGTTGATCAAAAAAACCATAGAAGCCATGAAGATCACAAAACCTGCTATGAGTAAGACAGGGAGATAAGTGATTAACATCCTCTAATCCCTCATGGTGGTGGAGAATCACCTTAAAGGAACTATTCCTTTTTGTCAAGTAGGGGAAATTCCATCACAGGATATATCTGACTAACAGAAAACCTGCGATCAGGAGGGCGAAGAAGGAGAGGGCCAGCCAGTCAAAGTATTTCTCGATCTTTTCCTTCATGACAGGGCCGAAGTAGGAGATGAGACCCGCGACCAGGAAAAATCGTGCCGAGCGGCCGATTACAGAGGCGATGACGAGCGTGAGAAAGCTGATCTTAGTCACACCGGCGGCGATCGTGATGACCTTGTAGGGGATCGGCGTGAATGCGGCGGTCAAAACAGTGATAAACGCATTGTCATTATAGGCCTGTACGACCTTATCAAAGACCTCCCGGGAAAAGACGTGCCCGATAAAGATGCCCCCGACCGCCTCCCATACCCCCCACCCGATGGCATATCCGGCCATCCCCCCGAGAACAGAACCCACGGAACAGACAAAGGCATACCCCATGGCGCTGGCCGGGACAGCAATGACCATAGCGATCAGCAGGACATCGGGCGGGATGGGGAAAAATGAAGACTCTGCAAAGGCCAGCAGGAAGAGCGCCTTAATGGCATGCGGCGTGGAGGACCAGTGAAGGACCCAGTTATAGAGCCTGCGCATCCATTGCATGGAGGTTCGGTACATTGTATAATAGCCCTATGAAAAAACCGGGACTTCCACCCCTTTGGACAGTGATTGTCATCCTCCTCACGATCGGCATCAGTGAAGTCGCCCTGAGGATCATCACATCGCCCTCCGGCCTCCTCCTCCTCGAGGACATAGCGCTCCTCCTCTGGGGAGTCGCACTCTTTTCCGGAGGTCTTTTTTCCCTGTCCAGTTATTTCTTTGAGACAAAATGGAGAGGCTTTCAGGGCCTCATCTGGGTGTACAAGACTATAATACCTGTCGGCGGGAAAGTCAACGCTATCCTATTCGGGGTCATCGGGATACTCATCGGCATCCTCTCTATCCTCAGGGTGCTGTCATCTCACTTCCTGCTTCTCCCCCTTTTCCTTTCCTCAATCAACCTTGATAATCGTTCGATCTCTTCGGGGCTCGTCTTATAAAGGATATCCACAAAAGAGGTCGCCGCGGAGCTTGCCGAGATGTCCATAATGCCCTGCAGCACCTCCTGGGATACCTGTCTGACAAAATCGTCCTTGGACATCGCAGCCATATAAACAAACAGCCTCCCCCTCTTCGCCCTCCGGATAAGCCCCTTTTTAAGCAGACGATCCAGGACGGTCAGAATCGTCGTAAAGGCGAGCGCCCTTCCCCGGCCTATCTCTTCGAATACCTCGCGGCCTGTAACCTCACCCTTGTCCCAGAGGACATCCATCACGGACTTTTCAAGATCGCCTAACACACGGCCCAGCCCTGCCTTGTGAGGTTTAAAGGTTGACGTGAGATGTTTCATAGAAGATTGATACCACGATTAGTGTTCTACGTCAAGTAGAATGACTGAGCTCACCCTCCCCCCGGTGAGGGTGACTTCCATCATATCTCCGCTCCGGAGGCTGTCTAACGTGACCATGCTCCCCTGTCTCAGGAGAGGGGTCCCCTCATAGACGATGAGACGCACAGGTCCTATGGCCTTATCCCTGATCGTGAGCACGCGGAGAGGGAGGTTCAGGTCTGTCAGCGATCCTTGAAGGATTGCCTTGCCAAACTCATCCCCGTGATACAGGGCGGAGAGGTCAAGGCCCCGGACAGGGTTCCCGTCTTCGGGAGGCTCTCCGGCAGTTTTAAAGATAATCTCTCCGCCCATCCTGGGGCAATATTCCATCTTGTCATTTCTGATCGTCATATAGAGATAGGTCCATACCCGGTATTGAGTCCCGGGCTCTAACGGCGCCTCCGGGGTGATCACCTCCCGGTCATCCTCCCAGGCAGCCTTCCCGCCGATCCCCCATTCTGTGGTCAGGAGGGTCCCCATGCGATACCGGCCTCCGGCGATATTAACGGACTCTAAGGCGGGCCTCAGATCCCTGAGGCGGTCACTCAGGATTTGCAATGTTTCTTTATCCCAGGTGATCGTGATGGGTGTATCTACGGAGACACCGGAAGAACCGCTGGCCGGACTGGAAGAGATCATCCTGATGACCGGAGGACATTCCGCGTGGACCATCTCCGCCCACCCTGTCATCGGGCCCAATATCCCCAATATCCCCAAGACCCAAAGACTCCACACCCCGCGGATCGTTATAGAAAAAACCCTCCCCATGACCCCAATTCCCCTCAATCCCCCTTTAATAAAGGGGGAATAAGGGGGATTATTTCCACGCTCCCTTGTGAGCCTGCGATTCATGAGTATTTTATTGGAAATACCCTTACAGCAGAGGGAGGGTTTACGGTCTGGCAGACATTCTCACAGATCCCGCAGCCGACACATTTTTCAGCCTGTACCACAGGCCCTGATCCTTCAAGGGTTATCGCCTCGTCCTTCAGAGGACACTGACTGTAACACTGCTGACAGGGAGAGGTCTGCGCCCCCCTATAGTCAAACGTATAGTCAAGGCATCTCCTCCTGTCGATTAATGCAACCCCGATCTTTACCTTCCGTATATCCCCGACCGGCCTGAGTGCACCATCCTTGCACACCGTGATACAGGGGAAGTCATGACACAGCCTGCAGGCCGCTTCCTGGGGCCTGATGATCGGCGTGCCCACCCTCGCACCCGTGTCTGACTCTGAATCCGATCCCCGGATGCACTGGTGCGGACAAACCTTGATGCACTCGTCACACCTCGTGCAAAGGGGGTTAAAGAGGCTCTCCTCCACAGCCCCTGGAGGGCGGAGATAATTCCTTCTCTTTGGACTCCCCTCCCCCTTCGCCCCTGAAAATTCGAGGACAACCTTTGTAAGCTCCACAAAGGCACTTTTAAAGAACTGCCTCCTGTTGACTCCCTGTTCCGCGTTATCCGGCATCCCGCTCCCCCTTACGACCCATGCTCAACAGGCCGCCCTAACAACTGCACCTTCACCACCTCGCCGGGCAGGACCTTCTCCTTATCCGGCGGAAGGACCATGAAACTGTTGGCGTATGCCATTGACATCAGCACACCGCTCCCCTGAGTCCCTGTAGACCTGACAAGATACCTTCCCTCTTTATACCTGACAACGGCCCGGACAAAATGGGTCCGGCCGGGACGGTCATGAAATTCCTCTTCAACGACCGCATCGACTACGGGTCTGAAGATAGAGGCATGCCCTCCCATTTTAAGAAGCGCCGGCCGTACAAACACCTCGAATGTCACCATCGTGGAGACCGGGTTTCCGGGGAGGCCGAATATCGGCCTCCCTCCCACCAATCCGAAGGCGAGCGGGTGGCCCGGTTTTATCCCCACACTCCAGAACTTCATATCAATCCCGTATTCCTTCAAGATATCCTTCACAAAATCATACTCGCCGGCTGAAACGCCTCCCGAGACAAGCAGCATATCCCCGGCAAGTCCCTGACCAATCTTTTCCCTGAGACTCTCCCTTGTATCCCGTGCAATGCCGAGGATGTGCGGGATGCCCCCGGCCTCAATAACCTGAGACGCCACAGCATAACTGTTGCTGTTCGGGATCTTGTTCTCTGTAATCTCTTCGTCCAGATCCGCCAGCTCATCGCCGGTGGACATTACCATGACGGTTGGTCTTCTATAGACAGTAACAATGGACTTTCCCACCATCGCCATCGCCCCCAACTGACCGGGACCGATAGGGGTGCCTGTTTTTAAAACCGTATCCCCCTTCCTGACATTCTCCCCCTTCTTCCTGATATTCTCCCCCTTCTTTCCCGAACGGAATATACTGACCCCATCCCCTTCCGACTTTGTGTCCTCAACCCGCACCACCGTGTCTGTCCCTTCCGGCACCGGCGCGCCGGTCATGATCCTGATCGCCTCTCCAGTATGGACTGATTTCGACGGCATGGCGCCGGCACGGACCTCATCGGTCATACGCAGTCTCACCGGCCGGTCCTGTGAAGCCTCTCTGATGTCCTCCCATTTCAGGGCATAGCCGTCCATTGCAGAGTTGTCCCATGGCGGGAGATCTATCCGGCTGTAGATATCCTCAGCCAATATCCTTCCATCAGAATCCTGCAGCGGGACCCTCTCTGGCCCAAGAACTTTTATGCTGTCCAAAACCACCTTCAGTGCCTCTTCGATTGGGCGCATACTTTGTCCCTCCTTCCTGCCTCTGCCAGCTCATTGGCCTCATTCCAATCGTCTATTGTATTCATATTAAACAGCGATCTGAACTCAGGGTCTTCCTTCACCCACTCCCCCGCAGATACCCTCTTAATGGAGAGCCCCTGCACTTCATTAATAAATCCTGTGATGTTCAGACGGTTATCCCCGATCCGCTCCAGAAGATAAGGCATACATCTCCTGCTGTATGTTGCATGAAGGGGATGGAGCCTGCCATGGATGTCCGGCACCACGATGTCATGAGCAACGGCCTCCTTCATGAGGAGTTCTATCGCCGATACATGGACAAAGGGGAGATCACAGGAGACCGCAAAGACCGGGGATGATCCCGCATAGTGCAACCCTGTATACACGCCCCCGAGAGGACCGCGGTCCGGGATCAGGTCCACCACCTCCCGGCATCCGTAGCCGGCAAATCTCCCTTCCCTGTTTGTGACGATCAGCACCTCATCAAATAATTCCAGAAACAGATCGCGTATCCGGCGAAAGACCGGTACGCCCCCTACCGGCATCAGGGTCTTCTCCTGCCCCATGCGGCTGCTCTTCCCCCCTGTCAGGATCATCCCTGTCATCAGGCACCCGTTACCGTCCGCAATCTGACTCATCCCCGTGCAGCTTTTCAAGGACATGGGGGATCGTGGAGAGGATCACCCCCAGGCCCTCCACCACCCCCTTGGGGCTGCCCGGTAAATTGACAATCAGCGCACCGCCCCTGATGCCCACGAGGCCCCGTGATATCGCGGCCCTGATGGTCTTTTTGCACCCCTCGGCCCTCATGATCTCCGCAAGTCCGGGGATCTCCTTTTCAAGCACATTCTTCGTGGCCTCTGGCGTCACATCCCGGGGGCTGACGCCGGTCCCGCCGGTCGTGATGATCAGATCAACCTTCATAATATCTGCAAAATATTTTAACTTCTCTTCAATGATCTTCTGCTCATCCGGGATGATCTCGTGCGCCACCACCTTCCCGGATATGTCCTTGACCATCTCGCATATCAATTTCCCGCTCTCGTCCACCCTTTCACCCCTTGAGCCCTTATCGCTCATGGTCAATACCGCCACATGAATCATAGGTCCGCCCTCCTTTTAAAGAGTAAAGAAAAGGGGACAGATTTATTTTTCCCACTCACGTGGGAAAAATAAATCTGTCCCCTTTTCTTTACTCAAAAATTTCTCTTCAATTAACCTGGATATCCCTTCAGCATCGTTGATATCCAGTATCGGGAGATCCGGTACCGGGATCCCCACTACCGGGCTCCGAAGACGGGCCGCCTCATCCGAGGCCAAGGCTATCACCGACGAGTCATTCAGGCATAATAGCTCTTTTGACACGCCTCTCCTGTACACCTCAATCTTTGGATAGTGATCCCGTTTAAAACCCTCCACAATCAATATGTCTGCACCATCCACAAATCTCCGCAATATGTCATCGATCGTCAATTCCTCCTTCGTCCCGGATAGGACAGCAAATTGTGCGGAGGATGAAAGGATAACGGTCCTGGCCCCTGCGGCCCTGTGTCTCCAGCTATCCTTCCCCTCGGTATCTATCGTAAATGTCTTATGGGTATGTTTCACAGTGGCCACCTGATAACCCCGGGTCGTGAGCGCCCTGATCACCTTTTCGACCAGGGTCGTCTTGCCGCTGTTGGAGGCCCCTACAAAACATAAAACAGGGATGGTCTTCATCGGCTTGCCCATATACCTGGTCCTATGCCTGTCAGGGGCGTTATGCTATATTGCATAACGCATGGTCATTAAAAAATCAGCGAACTCCTTCTCTACAAATCCTTCCAGGTGAGACGATATCCGCTCATACCGGCAGAGAAGCTCCTTGGCCTCCTTTGAAAGCTGAGTCCCACCCCCATTGGCGCCGCCAACCTGCGTACTCATCATCTTAATCCCAAGACGATTCTCCATCATATGAAGATAACTCCAGGCCTTCCGGTAAGGAATCTTAGCCGCTCTGGCCGCCTTATTAATCGATCCGTATTGATCGATCCCTTTCAGCAGTTGAACCCTTCCCTCGCCAAAGAATGGTTCTCCACTGATCTCCAGCCATAGTTTTACACGAACAGAGATATTATTCTTTGCCGGTCTTATGCTCCTCTTGATCCTTCTGCTCTTCGTTGAGCGCATGGTCCACCCCTTTGCCTGCATCTTCTATCCCTTTGGTAATGCTCTCCTTGACATCATCCGCTGCCCGTTGAAAGCTCCTGAAGGCCTTTCCCAGATCCCTACCGATCTTCGGCAATTCCTTGGGTCCAATGACCAGCAAGGCAATGATAATGATGAGTATCAGTTCCGGCGTCCCAATACCAAACATCGTACACCCCGGGGATCAACCCGTCTTTTCCTTCTTCTCATTCTCCTGCTTCGTGTCTTCGATCTTGGAGGTCTCTGTCAGGCCGCGCTTAAATCCATTGATGGCCTTTCCCAGCCCCTCCCCGATCTGCGGAAGTTTCCCCGCGCCAAAGATGATCATGACAATCACAAGGATTATCAAAAGCTCCGGGATCCCTAAGCCAAACATCGTATGACCCTCCTTTTCAGGACGTTATAGTCCTTTCCCACCATGTACATGAAAT
Source organism: Nitrospirota bacterium (assembly GCA_016217665.1). Lineage (GTDB taxonomy): Bacteria > Nitrospirota > 9FT-COMBO-42-15 > HDB-SIOI813 > HDB-SIOI813 > JACRHF01. The sequence goes on from JACRHF010000019.1 coordinate 43,007, forward strand.
ATTCTAAACCTGCATAACCACAAAATCAAGGAGTTTATTGGAATGGGTGTAATGCCTCGGTGAAGGGGGGGCCGTTTCCCCTTCGCTCCTGGCCTTCGCAGTTGACCTATCTTTTGTATGAATTGGGGACTCGCAGGCGGGGAAGCCTTCCAGCCTCTAACGGGCTGGCTTTTTTCGCTTCGCTCAATGCAAGCACTGCCCTCCGCTGCTCGCCCATTATTTAGAAGTCAGGTGCCCAACTGCTTCGGCAAGTCGCGAAGGGGAAACGGCCCCCCCTTCACCGAAACATTACGAAGATTCTTTATTTCATGTTGACAAGACCTGACTTTTGCATTAATTAATAGACATGCGAAGATACGGGCGTATGACACTATTTTTATTGATATTCGCTTTTTCCCCCCTCCCCTCTCCCGCCGCAGAAGGACCTGCAGAGACACCGCCGGCTGTCCTGAATGCCATCCGCTACCGGTCGGATCAGGATTCCCTGCGGATCGTCCTTGAACTCAGCGGTCCTGCGGCCTTTGCTGACCGTTATCTCCATAATCCTGACCGGATATATATCGATCTGGATCATACCTCTGTGGCAGACCCTATCGCCCCCATAGAGACCGGGGACGGGATTGTGAAACTGATCCGGTCGGGACAACACGATAAAGAGACTGTGCGTATCGTGATAGAATTGAACAACGCTGTCGACTGTACGGTCTTTCCGCTGACCTCGCCGGACAGACTCGTGATTGATATCTCTAAAAAGACCCTTGCCTCCCAGAGGCCTGACAGTCCGGTAATCCGCACCATCGTCATCGACCCGGGACACGGGGGCAAAGACCCTGGGGCTATCGGAAGGCACGATCTGATGGAGAAGGAGATTGTGCTGGATGTGGGACTTCGTCTGAGGGGGCTGATTAAGGAGAGACTCGGGGCCCATGTGATCATGACCAGGGAAGAGGACATCTTTATCCCCCTGGAGGAACGGACGGCGATTGCCAACGCAAAGGACGCGGATCTGTTCATATCGATTCATGCCAATTCGAGCAGGAAGAAGGAGGCTAAGGGCGTAGAGACCTATCTCCTGGGCAGGGCTACAGATAAGGATGCTATGGATGCCGCCCTGCGGGAGAACAGCGCCCCCCGGAATCACTCCCCAGATGATCTCCAATTCATATTGACCGACCTGATGACCACGGCCAGGAAGGATGAATCACTGAGGCTGGCCCACTATGTCCAGGCCAACCTTGTGGAGAAACTGGAACCCCGCTATAAGTCTGTGGATCACGGTGTCAAACAGGCGCCGTTCTATGTCCTTGTGAATGCGAAGATGCCGAGCATCCTTGCGGAGATCTCTTTTATCAGCAATCCTGAGGAAGAACGGCTGCTGGCAGAAGGGGGATATCGTCAGGTAATTGCTGAGGCCATCTTTGAAGGGATCAAGAAATACGTGCAGTCCACTTCCATGTTAGCCCAACCTGGAGAGGCAGCAAATACCCCTATCCGACGATAGCCTTGCCGACCATGACCTATAACGTAAGGCTCCTCTTAGAATACGATGGAACAAACTTCCACGGCTGGCAGAGACAGGCCGGCCTGCCGACCATCCAGGGGACACTGGAAGAGGCGCTTGCCCGCATCACGAAACAACCGGTTACCCTATTCGGGGCAGGCCGCACCGATGCCGGAGTCCATGCCGCAGGTCAGGTGGCCAACTTCAGGAGCTCCTTAAAACTGACGGAATCCTCATGGGTAAAGGCCATCAATTCACTCGTCCCCCCGGATATCGTCATCAGGAGCGCAGAGTATGTCCCCCCGGAATTTCATGCGAGATACAGTGCCAAGAGCAAGGTGTATCAGTATACGATATTAACCTCTGAACAGCGGGCTCCCTTTCTTAGAAACTATGTATGGCATGTAAGACAGCCCCTGAACATCCCTGCCATGCAGGAGGCCTCCGGATATCTCATCGGGACACACGACTTCTCCTCTTTCAGGGCATCGGAGTGTGTTGCAAAATCACCGGTACGTACATTAGACCGGCTGGAAATCACTTATACACAGCTTACGGCAACAGCAGGACAAGAAAGTGCCATGCCCCAAATCAGGCGGGATTTTCTAATCCCGCTGAATAGGATGCCCTGCAATGCGACTATGATCCTTTTCACCCTGAAGGCCAGATCCTACCTGCAGCACATGGTCCGAAATATTATAGGGACATTGAATGATGTGGGGAGGGGGAGATTTAAACCATCTGATGTCAGGGAGATCCTAGAAAAGAAGGACCGTCGTTATGCTGGACCTATTGCCCCACCTCAGGGATTAGTTTTACTCAGTGTAAGATATGATGATGGATTTTAACCCCGTCTTCCTGAAGACAGGCTATATGTAGCCGTCTTACTCCTTTTTTCCACAATATAATGGGTAATTTTCCACAGCACCCCCCTATTATAACCTCTTATATTTCAATGATTTTTCTACTTGACAACGTATTTTTGTAGTGTATACTTGTGGTGTTTTGTGGGGCAAAGTGGGATAAAGTGGTTTAATAGAGAGCGCCAGTGGGAGAGGGAGGAGGGCCCAGGCTTCCATGTTTCGTGGAAGATTTATCCATACTATAGACGCAAAAGGACGTCTGAGCATACCAGCCAGATTCAGAGAGACCCTCATCGAGAGACACGCCGGGAGATTAATCCTCACCAATGACCTGCTGGACAAGTGCATCGTTGCCTATACCCCCGCAGGGTGGGAGGAGCTTGAGGCAAAGATCCGGAAGGCCTCCTCAATGGATGAGGGTGTCAAGGCATTCAGCCGTCATTTCTTCTCCTCTGCAGAGGATTGCGCAATGGACAGCCAGGGGAGGATCCTTCTGTCTCCAAGGCTGAGAGAATATGCCGGTCTAACCAAAGAGGCCTTAGTAGCCGGGGTTGCAAATCACAAGATCGAGATCTGGAATCCGGCCCTTTGGGAACAGACGATGGCGGCCATTGATCCGAGGGCGATTACAAAGAGGATCGCGGAATTAGGGATATGAAAACCGGGCAGATCAGTGAGTCAACGACATATTCCCGTTTTACTGAATGAAGTCTTAGAGGCCCTGAGGTGTGAGCGCCCCGGCCTCTATGTAGATTGTACAGTAGGCGCCGGCGGGCATGCAAAGGGCATCCTGACATCTTCTCCGGAGAACAGGCTCATCGGCATGGACTGGGATAATGAGGCTATTGAGACTGCCTCTGAAAATTTAAAGGATTTCGGTGCAAGGGTGACTCTCATTCGCGAAGACTTCTCGTCTCTTAAGACAACTCTCAAAGAACAGAATATCCGGGAGGCGGACGGATTTCTCTTTGACCTCGGACTTTCTTCCATGCAGCTTAGCTCCAGGGAACGGGGGTTCAGCTTTCAGGAAGATGCCCCCCTCGACATGCGCATGGATAAAAGGAAAAAGACCACAGCCTATGACCTGGTAAACAAACTTCCGGCAAGGGAGCTTGTAAATATCCTCAGGCTCTATGGGGAAGAACGGTGGACCAGGAAGATCGTATCCGCCCTAATGCGGGAGAGGGAGAATGGGCCTATTGCCGGCACCCGGCAATTAGCTGACATGATCAGCTCAGCCGTTCCGCCCTTTTACCGGAGAGGTCCTATTCATCCCGCAACAAAGACATTTCAGGCATTAAGGATCGCCGTAAACATGGAGTTGGAATATTTAGGAACCGCCATCAAAGATGCGGTAGGGCATCTGAAGCACGGTGGGCGCATCTGTGTCATATCTTTTCATTCATTAGAGGACAGGATTGTGAAAGGGGCATTCCGGGACATGGAAAGGGGGTGCCTGTGTCCACCCCGGATTCCTTACTGCGTATGCGGGCTGGAAAAGAGCCTCAGGGTCCTGACCCGTAAACCTATCCGGCCTTCATCATCTGAGATCATCAGCAACCCGCGGGCAAGAAGTGCAAGGTTGAGAGTCGCTGAAAAGGTGTAAGCGGCCGTTGCAGATTTTCTTAAATCATTTTATGATAGGAGGAATACCGTGCGTTTAATCCTGCGTAGTCTGATCATCATTTTTGCAGTGATGCTCCTTTATGCCGTTCAACGCATCAATGTCATGCGGCTGGGATATGATATCCAGGACCTGAAAAACGACAAGAAACACTTAGAACAGATCCATAAAAGCCTGCTGATAGAAAAG
>JACRHF010000014.1 GCA_016217665.1 Nitrospirota bacterium
CTTCCCCCACGGGGTACAAGGATGCCTTCCTCCGGAGGTCTTCCCCTCGCCGCCGCCCAGCGGGTGATCCACAGGGTTCATAGCAACCCCGCGCACATGGGGTCTTTTACCAAGCCATCGCGACTTGCCCGCCTTGCCGATAGAGACATTGATATGATCCAGGTTCCCCACCTGCCCGATGGTAGCCATACATTTTGAATGGACCCTCCTGACCTCCCCGGAACTCATCCTGAGAGTGGCGTAATCCCCCTCTTTTGCCATAAGCTGCACTTGAGCGCCGGCGCTCCGGGCAAGTTGTCCCCCTCTTCCCGGGCGCAGCTCAACATTATGTATCATAATCCCCAGCGGTATATTGCTGATCGGGAGGGTGTTTCCCACCTTAATTTCACTATCAGGCCCCGAGGTTACCGTATGACCCACCTTCAGCCCCTCCGGAGACAGGATGTACCTCTTCTCCCCATCTGCATAATAAAGCAGCGCTATCCTTGCCGACCGGTTTGGATCATACTCGATTGCGGCCACCTTTGCAGGGACGCCTGTCTTATCACGCCTGAAATCGATCAGCCTGTAATGCTGTCTGTGGCCTCCGCCCTTGTGGTCGGCCGTGATCCTTCCATTATTGTTCCTGCCCCCGGTGCCCCTCTTCTCGATCAGCAGTGACTTTTCAGGCTTCGTCTTTGTAATCTCTTCAAAGGTGAGGGCCGTCTTCCCTCTTAACGCCGGAGATGTCGGATTATAACTCTTTAACCCCATAGCTTATCCACCCTCAAATATGTCTAACTTCTCCCCTTTTTTCAGGGTAACAATCGCCTTCTTCCTGTTTGGCTTCTTTCCTTCAAATTTGCCCAGCTTCTTCTTTTTGCCTTCCAGATTGATGATATTGACCTTCCCGACCTTCACCTTCAGCGTTCTTTCTACGGCCAGCTTAATCTGATGCTTGTTCGCATACGGACTGACGATAAACACAACCTTGTTCAGCCCCTCACGAAGATCCGTACTCCTTTCTGTAATAAGCGGGTGGTATAGGATATCGTGCAGATTGAGATTCATGACCACACCTCCATCAACTTTTCAACATCCCCTTTGCTGATCACGAGATTCTTATACCTTAGCAGGTCATATACGTTAATCTGCCTGACATCCATAATGGTCACATTAGGCAGGTTTTTCAAGCCCCGGTAGAGGGTGTTGTCTTTATCATTGCAAACAACCAGCGCGCTCTCGGTCACATTCAGCGCCCTGAGGACGGATGCAGACTCCCTTGTCTTCCCGCTCTTCCCATTTAGCAGATCAACAATCACGAGGGCGTCATCACTCAGCTTGGAAGATAGCGCCGTATAGAGTGCCAGCCTGCTCTTTTTCCGGGTGAGCTGATAGGAATAATCCCTCGGCAACGGACCGAAGATGGTTCCTCCTCCGACCCAGAGCGGAGACCTCGTTGAACCGGCCCTTGCCCGGCCGGTGCCTTTCTGTTTCCAGGGTTTTTTACCCCCCCCTCTGACCAGGCCCTTTGTTTTTGTACAGTGGGTCCCCTGTCTTCTGTTATTAAGCTGCATGACAACCGCCTCGTGGAGCAGGCCTGTGTTTACAGGCTGACCAAATATCTTCTCATCCAGCTCCATGCTCCCGACTCTGTTGTTGTTCATATCCACGACAGATACTTCTAACATCTTTTCTCCCTATTCACCCTTTCCGTGACTTCCTTTGACGGCCTTCCTGACAATGACTAAGGAACCCGGGCTCCCCGGTATCGCACCTCGGATGAGAAGGAGGTTGTCCTCTTTCCGGACCCCAACAATCTCTAAATTCTGGACAGTCCTTTTTTTGTCCCCCATATGACCTGGCATCCGCTTATTTTTCCGTACCCTGGATGGATAAGCGCTGCTCCCTATAGACCCCGGGGCCCTGTGGAACATGGACCCATGGGTAGCGGGACCTCCGGCGAATTTGTGCCGCTTCATCACCCCCTGAAATCCCTTTCCCTTCGTCACTCCGCTGACATCAATGAGCTCCCCTTCTTTGAATATCTCCACTGTCAATTCCTGGCCTGAGGTCAGCGATGCGGCATCTCCTGCCGTAAATTCCATCAGGTATCTGGCAGGAGAGACCCCGTTCTTTTTAAAATGCCCGAGCACAGGCTTTGTTAAATGCTTTTCTTTCGCATCCTTGAAAGAGATCTGAACCGCATTATACCCGTCCTTTTCTACGGTCTTTTTGAAGACAACCCGGCACGGTCCGGCCTCTACCACGGTTACGGGAATCAGACTGCCATC
>JACRHF010000017.1 GCA_016217665.1 Nitrospirota bacterium
ATGATGCCAAACAACAGAGAGGCCAGGAGGCTTCCAAGCCCGAATGACCAGTCCCATAGCCGCTGCCAGGCGGCAGAGGAGACCTTGTTGCGAAACTCTAAGGAGACGGCCCGGAAGATCAAAGAGGTCAGCAGCAGGATCCACAGGAGATAAAAACTGCTGAGGATCGCGGCATAGGCTACAGGGAAAACGGCGAATAAAGACCCCCCTGCGACTAACAGCCATACCTCATTCCCATCCCATACCGGTCCGATTGCATTGATGTTAATCCGTCTTTCGCTGTTGTCCCGTGCAAAGAGGTGGAGGACCCCGACCCCAATGTCAAAGCCGTCTAAGACGGCGTATCCTGATATCAGTCCCAGGATTAGAAAAAAACAGACCGCATTCAGATCCATTAGTTCATCTCCCTCATGACAATATAGAGATAGAATATGCCAAGGAGGCTGTACAACAGGCCAAAGAGCATGATAGAAGAGAGCACATTCCCTGCCGGCAGGGAGGGAGAGGCCGCATCCGCTGTTTTCATAACCCTATAGATGATCCATGGCTGACGGCCGACCTCAGCGGCGATCCATCCCAGTTGAGAGGCCGCGATCGGAAGGGGGATAGACCACACGAACACCCTCAGGAACCGGCGCCCCTCCCAGAGTTTATCCCGATAGAGTTGAACGGCCCCATACAGCATGATCCCAACGAAGTATAATCCCAGGACCACCATCATATGGAATGCCAGAAAGGGGATGACCCGCGGCGGGAGCTCATCCGGCGGAAAGTCTTTGATCCCCTTTACGATGGCCGATGCATCCCCAAAGGTTATCCAGCTCAGGAGGCCAGGTATCTCTACGGCCCACCTTAATCCGGGTTGTGTTGCCGATGGGAGCCCAAATAATACCATAGGGGCATGGGACTGCGTCTCATAGACCGCCTCGAATACGGCAAATTTTTCAGGCTGTGTCCTTGCCACCTCTTTTGCATGCTCATGACCAAAGGGCACGACCTGGAGGACAGAGGAGATCAGGCCAATGACGATCGCCAGACTCAATGATTTTTTCGCCATCTCCACCTTTTTGTTCTTTAGAAGCAGGCGGGCGGCTATCCCTCCCATGAAAAACGAGGCCACAATCAGGGTTGCATCCACCGTGTGGAAGAAGCGGTGCAAGGTAGAGGGATTGAATACCGCATCCCAAAGACTGGTCAGCTCGAGCCGTCCCTTCCGCAGGATATAGCCTGCCGGTGTTTGCTGCCATGAGTTTGCCGCCAGGATCCAGAAGGCCGAGAGTATAGACCCAGCGGCGACCATGAGGATAGAGAATCCGTGGATGCCGCGGGATACCCTGTTTCTCCCAAAGAGATAAAGGCCGAGGAAAGAGGATTCCAGGAAGAAGGCCAGAAGGCCTTCAGCCGCTAAGAGTGGACCAAAGACATCACCGGCAAACCGGGAGTACCCTGCCCAGTTCATCCCGAACTGGAATTCCATGACGATCCCGGTAGCGACGCCTATAATGAAGGTGACGGCGAAAATCCTTCCAAAAAACTTTGCCGCCTCGACATAGACCTCTCCGTCTCTTGTCCTCCATCCGAGCGTTTCAACAAGGACCAGCAGCCATGCCAACCCTATATTGATTGAGACAAAGATAAAATGAAAGGCGATTGTCAGTGAAAACTGCAGACGGGATAAGAGGACAACGTCCATGGTAATAGTATAACACAGATGGTGTCATTACTCAAACCTGAAAGGACCATTTTTTAATATACACATTTTTTCCTTTGCCGGGGAAAATTATTAATGATGATGCTGATTACTTTGATTGGTACTCCTTCGCAAAACTCCTTGCCCAGTGGCAAAAGACCCAGTCTGCCATTCGCATCTTTATAATATGAATGATATGTTTTTCAACAGACGAGTGCCATGTGCGACAGTCACAATCTTTAGTTCATGACGGCTCGAATCGTAGCGGTAAATTACCCTGTAATTACCAACGATAATTTCTGTATGGGGTAACTAAGGAAATTCAGGAATATGACGACCTGATTCAGGAAATTGCCGTAATCGCTCAGCCGATTTATAGATACTTTCTATTTGATATCTTGCATATAGCGGTGAATCATGGGCTATGTAATTATAGATATCTTCCATCGCTAAGATGGCCTCTTCACTCCATATTATTTCTGCCATTTCTTTGATAATCTTTCTAAGGCGTCTTCATGAGAAAGTGTTTTGCCTTCCTGGATAGCCATCTCACCTGCCTCTATTTTTTGTAACAGATATAGACGATACATAACCTCTTCAACGTCTACATTATCAGGAAGCTCTTTGATCAGGACTTCCAGTTTTGACTTTGATATATTCATGAAACTCCCCTCCTTTTATTAAAAGGCTCATATTAGTATGGTAGTCCCAACGGGATTCGAACCCGTGTGTCAGGGCTTATTATCCTTTATTTTCAATAGGTTAGTATCGCCTTTTTCTTCCTGGGGACAGTCTGGGGACACAAATACCTGCCGCAGGGTCTCTGTCATAATGTGAGCATAGCGCCGTGTCATCTCCGTTTTAGTGTGCCCCAATGCCTTCCCGATAAGATTCAAATCTACCCCCCTATTGACGGCCTGGCTTGCCACGCTGTGGCGTGTCCCATCATAGAGTCTCAATCTTCCAGTGATGCCCATCTTTCCTTTCGCCTCTTTCCAGTGATAGAAAAGTGTACTTGTAGAATAGGGCCTGTCACCATTTCTAAAGACAAACCCTGATATCCCTCTGATCTTTTTAAGGTGCTCCAAGACCCTGGGATGAAGCGGCAGATAGCGTATTCTCTTTGTCTTCGTAAAATTTCTCATTTTATCTAAAGAGAAAGTCCGGCGTATTGTCACAACCTCCCTTTCAAAATCGATATCTTCCCATTGCAAGGCCCTTGCCTCTCCAGGTCTTACAGCCTGCCTTGCCATAAAGATAAAGATAGGTCTGTGCTGATCAGGAATTGCCTCTATCAAGGCATTTTGAGTCTTCTCATCTATCCAGCGCCAGTCCGGCTCCGGCGGTACTATCTTCGGGAACTGCGGACAGCGCCGTATATATTCTTTTCGTGACATCTCAAAAAAGAAATTCTGCAAGGCGCCCATAATATTTTTAACCGTTTTTAATGCCAGTTGAGCCGGAAGGATTTGATAGAAACTTTCTACGTCGCCTGTTCTGATCTCTCTGATATCGCTCTCTTTAAAAAATGGCGTGTAGAATTTATCGATATACCGTCTGAGCTCTTTAACGTATGAAGGCGCAAGGTCTCCTTTCTTAACCCTTGTTTCTTTCTCTTTGAACCACTCTTGTATCCTGCTCTGAAAAGAATAGAAGGTCTTTCGCTCTGGAAGGTAGTCTTTGGGGTCAAAGACCTTACGGTCCATCTCGCTCCTGATGTTCTCTAATAGTCTATGAGCCCTGGGCCAGGAGTCGAGGAGATAGCCATTTTTATCCGTGTAAAGACGGTATCTTTTCTTCCAGAATATGTCTATATAATATTTAGTAGGCTCGATAAGACAGGTGGGACAGCAAAGCGGCTCATCAGAAAATTTCCCTTTACATTTCGGACAGGTCTCTTTGGTGCGGATTTTTCCTTCCATACAGAGACCTGTTATATTTGTTTTCATATCACGTGTCAATAAAAAAGTGTTATGAAAAGTGTTATGAAAAATTCAGTCCCTTCTGGCGGCGGACGAGGTTGCCGCCAAAATGTGGGTTGATCAGGGTTTCCCCACTCCCTTGGCCATCTTTGCGATGGCAGGGCAGCGCTTGCGTCGAGCGAAGCGAGAAAAGAGGACCTGTCGCAGAACCGCCCGGTCCGGGATGGCCTGATACACCTGCTTAGCCTCAGCCAGGTTCTCGAACCCTCCCCAGGTCAGGATCTGGACGCGATACCGGGTGTTCGGACGGCCGTAGCTGACACCCTTTCCATGGAAGCCACCGAACCAACTCTCGAACAGGGCCAGCGCCGCAACCTGTTTTCCCAGAGCCCGATCCAGACCCCTGGGCCGGATGCCGGTCCGGAAGGTCTTCACGAAGGTCTCTACAATGGGTGTGATGCCAGCCTTTTTCTCGATGCGCCTGAACACCGCCCGTTTGAGAAAACTGAAGAGCCTGGAGGCATAGAAGTCCTCCATAAACCGGCCCAACCTGGCGAAGATCGCCCTGGCCTTATCCGCCTGAATCTTGCCGAAGGCAAGCCGCCCGTGCCTTATAGTCCGAGTGATCCATCCGGCTATAGGCTACCGCCGCAACCGTAGCAACCACCTCTTCCGGCACACTGACCGGAGCTGGTTTACTACGGGCAAAACAGGCCGATGCCCTGCAGATGTCGAGGTGCAGGCGGTAGTACCGGTTACGCTCTTCCCGGGCAAGACTCATGAGCCCTTCCTTATCAAAATCCCAGGAACGGGCTACCTGCGGGAGCTTTTCCTCAAGCCTTTCCTCAAACACCCTTTTATCCGGGTGAAAGAGGGCGGACTCACGGACGATGGCCCGCAGGAGTCTTTGCCGGTATCCTCGAAACAGGGGCATGGGCCTGAGTTCCTCCGGCAGGACCCCGCAGTGGATCACCTGCTGAGGATCCCCTTCCGGGTCCTGGGTGAAGAAGAGGTAGTCTTCCTCACTCAGGTTATCCAGCCACCGGTTGACCTCTTGCTCTGTCTCTGCATCGGCCTCAAGTGAACTATCCCCCAGCAGGTTCCACAGGAGCAGGAGCCCGGGTTCGGGCATATCCGGCCGGGACACGGCACGGGTAGCGGCCTGGCGGTAGAGCGGGTTTTTACGCCGGGCGTAAAAGGCCGAAAGGATATGCCTCTGGGCCTTGAGCCATCGCTCGGCACGCTCCTCCGCTTCTTCCACCAGCTCTACCACCTGAAAACCGTCCCGCAGTGAACCCAGGCCAGTTTCCGGATCCCGTGTCAGGATACGCTCATCCGGGTCTTCAAACACCTCCCAGATGGGCCGGCCCACCATCTCTTCCGGAATGACCCTCACCGGGACACCGGCTTCCTGTGGTCTCTCATGACGGCCTTTCGATCTCGCCTGAACCCTTGGTTCAGGATATTCTGGAGAAACCCGGTTGGATCTGATAGATCCTCCAGGATCTCCGTGTGTACTATCTTCTCCGGCCTCCAGCGTTTCACCGCCTGGAAGCCCCAGCCATGTATTGTTCTTCTCCATGTGCTGCCTCCTTTCCCCCGTCCTCTCTCCGGCTATGGATCCAATGGACCCGGAAAGCGCAGGGGGAAAGGAGGTTCACCGCGCTATCCGGTCAATCGGTTCTGGCCGGAGAAGGGGCGGGGGAAACAGACTTGGGAGAAGATGTTTCTCGTCCGCCATCAGAAGGTCTGAAGTTGTCAAAAAGCGATATGAATATCTGAGAAGAGCATAGCAAGATGGTGTGGAGATAAGACTGCATCAAGAAGGACAGAACGGAAGAATTTCTGGCAGGAACCCAGGGGGACAAATTCTAAATATGATGGGGGGATGACCAACGGGGATCGGGCAGGGTGAGTGGGCATCTGCCCGGATTTGGTTATAATTAATCATGGGTAAACCCCCGGCTCTGCCGGGGGACTCCCAGAGTTTGACAGTTCCGGGAGTATGGTATTGAGGAATGTCGGGATAAAACTTCTTCAGGATATTGGGGTAGCCAGCTATTTTACATGGACTGAAA
>JACRHF010000021.1 GCA_016217665.1 Nitrospirota bacterium
ATAGATGTCATCAGGACCCGGCAGGTAGTTATAGTCCGGCGCCCGCAGGAAACCAAAACCGTCCGGCAGGGTCTCAAGGACCCCGGAGCCGTATATAAACCCGTTCTTCTCTGACTGGGCCTGCAGGATCGCAAAGATAAGTTCCTGCTTGCGGAGCCCTGCTGCGCCTTCAATATTCATCTCCCTGGCCAAAGACGTAAGGTCGCCGATGTTTTTCTCTTTTAGTTCTGTAAGGTTCATTTTAAAACTCCTTAAAAAGATATTTTGGGGTTGGTAATCTACTTAATAGTTATATACGGTGCTGAATGGCTAAAAAATTAAACATTATTTAATGCTGCCTGGGATTTTTCATCAGGTGGCGAGAATGCTATAGGATTTATAGTAGAATTTTCCCCTTCAAAAATTAATAGCTACCTTTATGGGTTGCACAAAGACACATATCCGGATGATATGTGCCTTAATAGTATATAACTCCAAGGGGTTTGTCAATACCATAAATCATTATTAATAAATCATTATTATAAGATAATGTCAGGGAATCCGGGAATAGCCCCCTCAGGAACCCCGCTGATCCTGCATACTAATTTGAGCATCTCCTCAAAACGCTCTCTCTTAACAGGTTCAAGGCCATAGGAAAGGATCGTTTTATTCCTGCTGTCCAGGAGGAGCTTTATCTGTGGCCACAGTTCAAAAAAGGCCAGACCTGCAGGATCTTTGAATAATTCCAGGACCTTGTAGGAACCATAAAGGGGGAGCCTGATCCTGTCATCCACAGGATCCCAGTATCTCCCGGCAAATTCTGAACGCACCTCCTGAGGTATCTGCTCAGGCTGTACATCGGAGGTGTTAATACCCCGGCTGGCAAGCCTTATCTGCCCATACGTCTCTAAGGCACGGCAAAGGTGTGCCTGGGCATCATCATACCGGTGCTCCAGACCGGCACGCCGTCTTGCGTTGGCCATCAGGTCTAAGAAATGCTCCTGCCTGATGCCAGGCATCCCCATGGCCAGCTTTTCAAGGAAGGCAAGGCTCTCCTTGAGTTTTGCCGTAAATGCCTTGAGGCCCGGCGGGCCGCCAAAGACGGTCGCCATCTCAAGGGATTTTTGCGCCGGTTTTAACTTCTCCCATGCCTGTTTGTGTTGGAAGTTATCCCATAAACCATAACCCTCCGCGACATCTGCAAGCGCCTTGTAGAGGTGTTTCTCTCCCCCGCTCACCCTCCTGGCGACATGTGAAAATATCTCGGCCACCTGGGAATAACGTCCGCGTCCGAAAAGGATTGCGGCCTCATGTCTCTCCCTGATGGCAAGCTCATCCCAGGGATTGATCTGCCGGCCGGTATACCGGTAACCTGAAGAGTCCTCTACGGTTGCAAGCACAAGGGCGGCCACCATGGGCTTGGTCCCGCCTGTATAATCCACCGTCCAGTCCCCGGGTTCAAGCCTCCAGTTCTTCTGAAGCTCTTCCCACTTGCCTGTGATCGCCTTATAACATACCAGGAGGTCATTGGCATCTCCGGTGACAATCTCCGCCATCCAGGGGGGACGCTCTTTGAGTTTTGGAATAATGTCGTTATTGATCATCGCCCGTGACTCCTCTGCGGCAAAGAAGCAGAGGCATTCAGGCTTCAACTCATGAATAGCGCTGATGACCTGTTCCGCATTTTCACTGACTGAGATCAGAAGCGCTTTGGTACGTTGATCAGGCATGTCAATCCCAAGAATAAATTGACCGCATATTACTAAATTTTCGAGGAGAGGTCAAATAACCCATGAGTGATTGGCCTGTCTGCGGAAATAAGCAGGCGGCGCGAAGCGCCGTCCGCTGCATGCCTTTGTTACGCCGCTCCTGATTCAAGCGACGACCCGTTTGCCCACGAGCACGATCTTGCCTATCACGCCTCCCATCCCGAGCAGCTCCTGCGCGCGTCTTGACTCGGCAAGAGGAAAGCGCTGTGCGATGAGCGGCTTGATCCGTTGCTGTTGAAGGAGGTCGAGTAGGGCGATCAAATCCTGCCGAAACAAGGCCGGTTTCAGTCGTTTGAGCCACTGAATGCTGTAGGGGACGACCCGTTTCCGGCCAGGGAGAAGCCAGCTGCCGGCGATGTAGAGCCCGAAAATGGCAGTTCCACGAAAGCGTTGACGACGGCCTGGACGATTTGAAGTCAATCCTTCCCCACGCAACGAGGTGGAAAGACCATAGCCCACCACCCTCCCGCTTGGACGGAGAGCCTTGCGGGAATGCCAGAGGTGAGGCCCCCCGATGGGGTCAAAGACGGCGTCCACGCCCTCGCTGGTGAGGCGGTGAATTTCTTCCACAAAGTCCTGATGCCGGTAATCAATCGGGATGCCACCCAGATCGGAAACGGCCGCCGCCCCTCGCGATGAACAGGTGCCGTACATCTCCAGCCCGGCGAGGCGCCCAAGCTGCAAGAGTGCCGTGCCGACGCCGCCTGCCGCGCCGTGAATCAACACGCGCTGACCCGGCCTGACCTTCGCGGAATGATGCAT
>JACRHF010000022.1 GCA_016217665.1 Nitrospirota bacterium
AGGCCCTGAGTATCGTGTCATCCTTTCTGTCCTTTAGTTTGAAAAGGAGGGATAATGCCCTTAGGTCCGGTTTTATATTCCGGAACATCAGCCTCTTGCTGACCCCGCCGGCCATGATGGCCTCAGTGACCCCTTCACTCTTAAAGATTTCTACCAGCCTGGAGACCTCGCCGACACTGATCCAGTGAGTCCTCTCCGCAACCTTTTCTATGTCCTGGGAGGAGAGACCCATATGGGCAACAGCGACCACCGAAAATCCATTCTCCCTGGCAGAGGCCGCAAGAATCACAGGAAATCTCCCATCTCCGGCTATGATGCCGAGTTTCTTAGTCATCTACCTGCAGATTCCCCTCTTGGATCCATTGATAAACGCGACCATCTTCCTGACCTCCTCAGAATCGCCTATCTTTTCATCTATCGTGGCAATCGCTTCCTTGAGGGTAAGCTTTGACCGGAACAGGATGGTATAGGCCCGTTTAATGTTGGCGATCTGCTTCTTGGAAAAACCCTGTCTCTTCAGACCCACGATGTTCAGTCCATACAGGGTGGCCCTGTTGCCTACCGCTGAAACATAGGGAGGGACATCCTGGGACACCGCAGAACAGGCCCCTACCATGGCGTACATCCCCACACGGACGAATTGATGGATGCCGGTAAGCCCGCCGATGATCGCATAGTCTTCTACCGTGATATGACCGCCGAGGGTCGCTGCGTTGGCCATAATGATATGGCTCCCGATATGGCAGTCATGGGCAATATGGACATAGGCCATAATATAGTTGTGGGAGCCGACCACGGTCTCTCCGCCCCCTTTTTTTGTCCCCCGGTGGATCGTGGTATATTCGCGGATGATGTTCTGATCCCCGATCCTGACCGTTGTTTTTTCTCCGGAGTAAGTCATATCCTGCGGAGGTGTGCCTATCGAGGTGAAGGGAAATATCCTGCACCCCTTTCCGATCTCTGTCCAACCGTCGATGACGACGTGCGACTCGATTGCTGTATTATCCCCTATTTTGACATGCTCTGCAATGACGGAATAGGGGCCTATCTTTACCCCTTCGCCGATCTCTGTCCTGGGATGTATGATTGCTGTCGGATGGATTTCATTCATGTTTTGTCTTCTTGCCTTTCGTCTGACTTCTTGCTTCTTGCTTCTAACTTCTTGCTTCTTACTTTACCTCTCCTTATCCCCCACTAAGGCCATCAGTTCGGCCTCGCAGACCTTCTTCCCATCTACCAGGGCCAGGCCTTTCAATTTCCAGTAGGGCTCTTTCACATGGATGACCTCTAATTCAAACCGTATCTGGTCCCCGGGGAACACGGGCTTCCTGAATTTAGCCTTATCGATTCCGGCAAAATAGACCAGCTTCCCGGATATATCCATCTTCTCCTCGACCGATTTAAATGCCAGTACTCCGCCTACCTGGGCCATCGCCTCAATGATGAGGACCCCGGGCATTACCGGATAGCCTGGGAAATGTCCCTGGAAGAAGGGCTCGTTGACAGAGACATTCTTGATGCCTACGATCCTTTTCCCCAGGTCGATCTCGATGATCCTGTCTACAAGAAGAAACGGATACCTATGGGGCAGGATCCTTTGAATCTCTTTTATGTCCATAACCACTGCCTCCTTTTTTCTCCCCTGCGACCTTCTCTATCTCTTCGATCCTGCGGTCAAGCTCTGATAATTTTCGTTTCAGATCCGGCAGATCCTCAAATACGGCCATGGCCTTGAGCCAGTCCCTGTGCGGGAGCGCCGGCATTCCTGATACAGTCTGGCCCTCTTTCACATCCTTGGTGACACCGGCCTGACCGGCAACGGTAACCTGATCCCCTATCCGGATATGACCGGTGACGCCGGCCTGGCCTGCCATCGTGACATGACTGCCGATCTGCGTGCTGCCGGCGATCCCTGCCTGGGCGGCAAAGAGGCAATCTTCCCCGATAATGACATTATGGGCAATCTGAACGAGATTGTCTATCTTGGTGCCGCGCCTGATGACTGTATCGCCTATGGTAGCCCTGTCTATCGTGGTATTGGCGCCGATTTCCACGTCGTCTTCGATAATCACCCCGCCCACCTGGGGTATCTTGTGATGCCTCCCTTTGTGAGGCACGAATCCGAAACCGTCGCTGCCGATTACAGCGCCGCTGTGTATAATCACACGACAACCAATACGGCACCCCTCACGGATGGTGACATTGGGATAAATGACAGAGTGGTCGCCTATCCGGGAGCCTTTGCCGACAAAGGTCCCCGGATATAGCATGACCTGATCCCCGATAGAGGCGTCCTCTTCGATATAGACATAGGGATAGAGGGTCACATCCCTCCCGATCTGCACACCCCTTCCCACGATAGCCCGTTCATCTATTCCCCCTGGTTGATAAGGAAGGTCATAGAAGAGATGGAGCAGTTGAGCAAAAGCAAAATAGGGGTTATCTACCCGTATGGAGGGGAGTCTGTCAAAAGAAACCCCCTTGGGCAGCACGACGGCAGAGGCCCTGGTCTCCTGAAGATCCTTCAGATATCTGCGGTGAGCAAGAAAACTGATGTTACCGGGAACGGCATCCCTGAGGCTTGCCACCCCCGATATGACGATATCGCCATGATTTCCGGCCACTTCCCCTTCAAGCCTCTCAGCAATCTCACGAAGTGTTATCCCTGTTCCCGGTTTCAATTATTTTTTACCCTTTTCTTCCTTTTTGATGCCCTTGTCCATCTCCTCAGTGATCCGCTTAGTCAGGTCAATTGATGGTTTTGCAAACAACACGATCTTCACGTCAAGGTTATTTAAGATCAGAGTGTATCCTTCTTTCTCTCCAATAGCCTGGACTAACTTCTCGAGCTCATTATTGAACCCCTCCAGTATCTCAGTCCTTCTCTGCTGAATCTCCTTCTGAAGTTCGCTTACCTTTTTTTGATATTCGAGGAACTTCTTTTGAAACAGTTCTTCCTTTTCCTGCTTTGCCGCTGGACTTAATATGGCCGCCTGCTTGGTCAGTTCATCCTGCAATTTCCGGAGGTCAGCCTCTTCAATATCAATGATCTTCTGCCGGCTCTGGACATAGTCATTGAGGGCCTCTTTGACCTCTTTTCCTTTCAGACTGTTATCCAGCACCATCTGTGAATCTACCAACCCGATTTTATTCTCCTCTGAGCAGGCAGGGTTGGCCGAGGCGGCAAAAAAAATCAGTCCAAGGATCAGCGCATAGATTGTCTTTTTACAGGTACGAATATCCATCCCGATTCTCCTTTCTAAAAAAGTGTTCCTATAGAAAACTCCCATATCCCCTGTCTTTCCCCTGGTTTCGGGTCTAAGTTATATCCCCACTCAAGACGTAAAGGCCCGATGGGGGAAAGCCACCGGAATCCGGTACCCACGCTGGTCCTGAGGTCCGCCCAGGTGATGCTGTCCTCTTTACCGAACCCTGAGCCCGCATCATAGAACAGGACCCCGTTTATTCTTGCCTCTTTGACGAGAGGGACGATATATTCTAAATTAATAATCAACTCCTTGTCCGCCCCCAATAGATCTCCGGTGACAGGGTCTCCGGAGATGGTAGAGGGTGTTGAGGCCCTTCCATAATCAAATCCCCTGATGGTATATATCCCGCCGACATAGAATTTCTCATTGACGGGAAAGTCATGTCCCCTGAGACCCCTTCCCTCGCCGTATTTTCCATGAAGCATTAATGTCGTATCGAAAATGACGGGATAATACCAGGCGGTATCCAATATGTACTTTTCAAACACATTGTCACCCCCGAGGAATGAATCCGCATACTCTACGGAGAGGCTATTTTTATTCCCTGAATGAGGGTCCCAGTAATTGTCCCTC
>JACRHF010000020.1 GCA_016217665.1 Nitrospirota bacterium
CTCACATCCAAATTAGACGCTGTCCTGAAAAAGTTTAAGGGCAGGGGGATATTGACGGAGAAGGATCTCGACGAGGGGCTGAGGGAGGTCCGTCTGGCCCTCCTGGAGGCGGATGTCAACTTCAGGGTGGTCAAGTCCTTCGTTGAAAAGGTGAAAGAGAGGGCCATGGGCCGGGAGGTCATGGAGAGCCTCTCTCCCGGACAGCAGGTCGTCAAGGTGGTTTATGAAGAGCTCTGCTCTGTCATGGGTGAAAAGGGGAAGGGGATACCACTGGTCCCGAATCCACCGACGGTCATTATGCTGGCAGGGCTTCAGGGTTCCGGGAAGACGACAACGGCAGGAAAGCTGGCAAGGATGTTCAAACAAGATGGGCGAAAGGCCCTGCTTGTGGCGGCAGACATCCGGAGGCCTGCCGCAGTAAGACAGCTTGAGGTCCTCGGAGAGGGTCTTAAGGTGCCGGTCTTTACCCCCGGGGCAGGGAAGGATGCCGTGGCCGTGTGCCGTGAGGGGGTCGAATACGGACAGAAGTATGGTCATGATGTCGTGATCCTGGATACGGCGGGCCGTCTTCATATTGACGATGACCTGATGAAAGAGCTGGTTTCCATAAAAGACAAGGTCCGGCCTCACGAGATCCTTTTGGTCGTGGATGCCATGACCGGCCAGGATGCGGTCAACATTGCAACCCATTTTAATGAGGCCCTTGATATCACCGGGGTCATTTTGACAAAATTGGACGGGGATGCCAGGGGCGGGGCCGTCCTGTCTATCAGACAGGTGACAGGCAAGCCTATCCGGTTGCTGGGTATGGGGGAGAAACTGGACCAGTTGGAGCCTTTCTTCCCGGACCGGATGGCCTCAAGGATACTCGGTATGGGTGATGTCCTCTCTCTGATCGAGAAGGCAGAGCGTACCTACTCCCTCGAAGAGGTTGAAGGCTTAAAGGGTAATCTTAAGACCAACAATTTTACCCTTGAAGATTTCAGGGCACAGTTAAAACAGATGAAAAAACTGGGCTCTCTTACAGACCTCATCGCCATGATTCCGGGCGGCAGCAGGATGCTTCAGAAGGCCGGCGGAGATATCCCCGAGGACGGACTCAAACATGTTGAGGCGATCATGAACTCGATGACGCTTAGGGAGAGGAGAGATCATACGATCATTGACGGTAGCCGGCGGAGACGCATTGCCAAGGGGAGCGGCACCCGTGTGGAGGAGGTCAACCGGCTGCTTAAACAGTTTTTACAGACCCGGAAGATGGTTAAAAGCCTTGCCGGGGGAAAAGGGAAGTTTTCCATGATGCAGAAGGCACGGAACCTCTTCTCATAATCAGGTTGCTGAAAAAGTCGTGCGATGTCCAAGATCGTCATTCTGAGCGAAGCGAAGAATCTGATAAACAAAGAGTTATCAGACCTTTCACTTCGTTCAGGGTGACATCGCAAGACTTTTTCAGCAACCTGCTAAGGGGATTTATTATGGACTTTGATCTGAACAATCTCATTTTAAAGGACATCTTTAATTTTGCATCCGATGGGATATTTATCCTGGATAAGGAGTGGAAGATCGTGGCGATGAACTATGCTGCGGAGACGATCTCAGGATGGTCAAAATCTGAGGTGGAATCACAGAGGCTGTGTACAGAGCTTTTTTTGTGTTTCGACCAGGAAGGGAATCAGATCTGCGAAGGGAGTTGTCCCAAACAGGCCGTGATGCAGGAGAATGCCGGCGGGATTGTGGACCCGTTGGAAGTGAAGGTGATGACCAAATCAGGACAGTCGGTGATCCTCTCCGGCCAATGTGTCTCTATACCCGCAATGGCGGGCGCTTCTTACGCGGCCATCATGATTAAAAATGACATTGAAAAATTGTATTTAGAGGAGAGGGTTCTGGCAGGGGAGAGGCTGGACCCCCTCACGCATCTCTATCACAGGCAATATTTTGAAGAGCTCTACAATATAGAGGCCAAGAGGGCACACCGGCATGGCGGCACCGTGGCGCTCCTGATGGTTGATGTAGAGAAACTGGGGGAGATCAATAATAAGCTGGGGAGTAAGGCCGGGGATGAGATATTAAGGGGGACCGGGAAGGTTATTAAGGAGACGATAAGAGACGTGGATGTGGCGGCCCGTTACGGGGATGATGAATATATCATACTCCTCTACGGCGCAGATGAGGTTAAGGCCCAGAGTTTTATCCAGAGGCTTCGGGAAAGGATTCAAAAGTGGAATCAGACAAAGAAGATACCCATAGAGGTCAGATTCAATAGGTGCCTTATGGTCTCAGACCGGGATTTTGAGGTGTTACCAGAGAGAATGAAAGAGATGATCGACGGGCACAAAGGGGTGTCCTTATAAAAAAGGAGGTGAAGTAGTGGCTACAACAATACGTCTCACGAGGATGGGGAGAAAGAAAAGTCCTTACTACAGGGTGGTGGTGGCAGACTCTCGTATGCCGAGGGATGGGAGGTTCCTGGACATCCTGGGAACCTATGACCCCCTTTTGGATCCGCCCGGCATTAAGATAGACGAGGTCAGGGCGTTATACTGGTTGACAAAAGGGGCACAGGTCTCGGACACGGTCCGGCAGCTCTTAAAGAAAAGCGGTGTTATAAGAAAATTCAATGAAGTTCGGAAGACTTCTTCAAGCAGTCTATAGACCTAAGGCAGGTCCTACTGTCATTTAATATTAAATGGAGGTGGCTGCGATGAAAGAACTAATTGAGTACATGGCCAAGGCACTTGTGGATAAACCCTCTGAGGTGAGTGTTGCAGAAGTGACAGGGGAGAGGACAACGGTGCTGGAACTGAGGGTGGCACA
>JACRHF010000024.1 GCA_016217665.1 Nitrospirota bacterium
AACGGGCAGCTCCGGGATGGTACGGTTGTAACAAACACCGGAGGGCTTTATACCGATGTGGTTGCCGAGTACATACTCTGGGCCATGATTACCATCTCGAGGAGGCTCAACCTGGTGATGAAGGCCCAGACACAGGCCGCATGGGCGCAGTACACGGGGGAGGGCCTGAGGGGGAAGATGTTGGGGGTGCTGGGCCTGGGCAGGATCGGTCGCATGGCCGCGGCCAGGGCAAGGGCCTTTGACATGAAGGTCGTGGGTGTAAGGAGGGGCTTTTCACAGGGCTTCGGCAGCCAGGACGCGGAAAGGCTTTATCCCCTGGATGGGATTCAGGAGTTTCTCCGGGAGCTTGACTTCCTGCTGGTGTCAGTGCCGGTTACGCAGGAGACAAAGGGGCTTATAGGGTGGAAGGAGCTCAGCGCGATGAAAAAGGGCGCGTTCCTTATAGACATCACCGGTGGCGGGGTAATAAGGCATGACGACCTGATCCGTGCTGCGAGGGAAGGGGTCATAGGCGGCGCGGTCCTCGATTCCTTTGAACAGGAGCCGCTGCAGAGTGAAAACATGCTGTGGGGGCTGCCTAACGTGGTGATAACCCCGCACATAAGCGGGCTGACCGTGGATTACGCTCAGAAAGTCGGAGGATTCTTTTGCGATAACCTGAAAAGATTCATCAAGGGCGAAGAACTGACGAATAGAATCGACCGTACAAAGGGTTATTGAGGACTTATGAAAGGGGCCCTGAAGGCAACGCCTTCTGAAGCAAATCCAAAAGTCACCGCTATTATACCTTCGTATAACGGGGAAAGGTATATTTCTCATGCCATCGAGAGCGTTCTGGCGCAAACATACAAGAACATCGAAATCATAGTGGTGGATGACGGTTCGACTGACAGGAGCCTTGAAAAGGTAAGACCTTATTTATCAAGGATAAAATATATCTTCCAGGAAAACTCCGGTGTCTGTAATGCCAGAAATGCCGGTATCAGCAACTCAAACGGTGAGTTGATAGCCTTCCTTGACTGCGACGACAGGTGGCTTCCTGAAAAAATCGAAAGGCAGGTAAGTTATTTTTCAGCCAACCCTCAGGAAAAATTCGTACACTGCGCCGTTAAATTCATCAACAGCCGCGGTGAAGGCATCACGCCGGAAGACTATTGGAGAAATCTGAGATTTAACGGCGAGGTGAAGGATGTGAAGGAAATATTCATGCACTTCGCGATGCTCCCTTCGGCCATGATGGTAAAAAGACAATTATTCGATGAAGTTGGCTTATGGGATCAGGAATTCGCGCTCTGCGAAGGGTATAACCTCTGTTTAAGGATAGCCCTGAGATACCCATTAAGGTTTATCAATGAACCTCTGGTCCTGTACCGTCTCCATGACGCCAATTGCAGCAATACGATCGGATTCGACCTTAAAAGAATAAAGGTGGTCGAGTCATTTCTCATGGAACGCCCTGATTCGTATAAAATAATCGGCAGAAGAGATATAAAGATGCGTCTTTTGGGACTTTACTCGGCTATGGCGCGGTTCCTTCTCTCGACCGGTGATTACGCCCAGGCGCGCAAGTACTTCCTGAAGGCTTACAAAAAACGCCCATCGGACCCGGAATATCTCAAAGAATTCTTCTGGTATTCGTTAACCGCTTCCCAGAGAAAGTCTTTGCTCTGGTACAAGGAAAAACTCAAATCGGTGCTGAAAAATGCATACCACTAAAACAGAAGGCTTTCAGGATGGTGACGGATCCATAATGGAAGAATATCCTCCGCAGCTTGTCTGCAAGGTAGAAGACAAGAGATTGGGCTTTCGGGGTTTCCTTGTCATAGACACCCTCCTCGGGGGACACTGCGCCGGGGGCATCCGCGTAACCCCTGACGTCACGGAAGAAGAAGTAGCTGCGCTCGCCATGTCAATGACCAGGAAGTTCGGGTTTCTGAACATATACATGGGAGGGGCCAAGGCAGGAATAGCGATATCCGGAAATAAGTCTGCCGAAGAACGTTCCGAGATACTCAGGAACTTCGGAGAAAGGCTCGGGTTTATCCTGAGAAGAGGGATATACTATCCCGGCACGGATATCGGAACAACCGCAAGGGATATTGAATT
>JACRHF010000025.1 GCA_016217665.1 Nitrospirota bacterium
ACACCTTCTTTAGCTGGGACTCGATCTCTGTCAGCCCTGCAAATCCTCGAAATATATACCTTACAATACCTTCATTGCCAATTATGAAAAGCCACGGCTCTCCAATTACGCCGTAACGCTTACCCAATGCCGCATCCTCTGGCTCAGGCCCCCAGAATTCAGCCGCCCGGTGCCGCTTTAATATGACAGCCACATCCTGTTCATATCGAGACCCAATATCCATTATATTAAACCATACCTTCTCACAGTAACGACAATGGTCAGGATTGCCAAACATAAGGAGAATAACCTTCCCCTCTTTATGAGCCCTTTTAAGATCCTCTGTTTCGAGAGGCGCCTTATCCCCTATCTTTACACCGGATTCACCCTCTGGCGCCCCTCTGATACCCGCCCAGGAAGAGACAGGAAAAACCAGAGAGATACAGAGGCACAAAATAGAAACTATAAGATATAACAAAAAACTCTTCATTGGGCTTTGTCTTTCCACCATGATTTCACCCTTCTCTCTTCCAGAATATGTTTTATAACTACCCTTTAAAAGAGATTCATGATAATGAATTACATTATCATAATGATAATTTAGTCTTTAACCCACAGGATGTCAAGGGATTCTTATAAAATTTTCCAGGATTCCGAACTCCGCATTCAAAAACAAGCTTTATCCCTTTATCTTTCGCCTGTTTTTCAAGTCATGAGGATCATTCTATTAGTGGATGTGGTATCTGGTTATCTTTCTTTGAAGGGTCCTTCTGTCTATTCCGATGGCCCTGGCCGTGGCGCTGATATTCCCACCATGTGCTTTGAGACTTTCAACAATATGTAGTTTCTCAATATCCTTCAATGAGGAGGCCTTTTCATGGCCTTTCCTGAGAGCAGACGGAAGGAAGGTAACTAAATGGCCCTTTGTTATCATCGACTCCTTTGTCATGAGGATGACCCTCCCGAGGAGGTTAAATAGCTCTCTTACATTTCCAGGCCAGTGATAAAATAAAAATATCTCCATTGCACTTGAAGAAATTGTAACTGTCCTATCCTTAACTAATGGAGAGGTAGTAAGGAAGTGGTCCATCAGCAGAGGGATATCCTCTTTGCGCTCCCTTAAAGGCAGGATATTGACCCGGCAGACATTTAACCTGTAGTAAAGGTCATGACGAAATCTCCTCATCTTGACCTCTTCCTCTATGTCTTTGTTTATGGCGGCTACTATCCGAACATTAACCTTTACCTCTTTCGTGGAACCGAGGGGTCTGAACAAGCCCGTCTCTATAAACCTCAGGAGGCTGGCCTGAACCACAAGGTCCATATCAGCGATCTCATCTATAAAAAGGGTGCCACTATCGCATATCTTTAAAAGACCATCTTTGCAATTGGTTGCACCTGTAAAGGCGCCCTTTACATGACCGAAGAGCTCGTTTTCGAGGAGATCTGGCTTGAGAGATGCACAGTTTATGGCTATAAATGGATTCTCCTTTCTGCAACTATCGAAATGGATTGCCCTCGCCACAAGCTCCTTGCCTGTGCCACTCTCCCCGCTTATTAATACAGGAAGGGATGTATCCTTTACTAATTGTACAGTATCTATAATATTCTGGATGATTTGACTTTTTCCGACTATCCCATGATAGTGGTCAGGAACTCTCCTTAGATGTATATTCCTTTCGTCCTTGACCTCCTTCAGGATGGTCTCTAACTCAGCCATCTGACACGGCTTTGTGAGATAGTGATATGCCCCTAACTTAAGGGCCTTAACAGCAGTGGGTATGCTGCCGTAACCTGTAAGGACAATACCAACAATAGAGGGCTGAATATTTTTTAACCCCTCAATCACCTGTATGCCATCCATCTCCTGCATCTTTAAATCCACAATAAGCCACATCAAAGGATTTATCCTCCACGATATTAATAGCATCCTTGCCGCCCTCTGCAGACCATACATCATAGCCCCTTCTTATCAACGCCCTCGACAGGTGCTTTCTAAAGGCATGGTCATCATCAACAACAAGGACTCTCATTTTTCGCTCCGCTCAATGTGCCCCCTTCGGGGCCCACTGCCTCATTCCTCTTCATCACTTACCGGAAGCAGGAGGGTGACCCTTGTCCCCCGGCCTGTACTGCTCTCCATCTTTATGTCCCCCTTAATATCTCTCATAATACCATAACTTACGAAAAGGCCCAACCCAGTCCCCTTTCCAACCGGTTTTGTGGTAAAAAACGGCTCAAAGACCTTTTTGAGATTCTCTTCAGGGACCCCCATACCATTATCTGAAATTGAAACCCTTATCCACTCCGAATCTAATCCTGTGGATATGTTGACACGCCCATCCTCCCTGTCTACAACAGCCTCAAGGGCATTTTTCAGTATATTAAAGATTACCTGTCTGAACCGCTCCGGGTCGGTTTTAATAATAGGGAGACCATTATCAAGGTCCCTGGATATTGTGACCTTTGATGATGAGCTCCCACCTTTGTCCACGAGCAGTATCGTCCTGGACACAAGTTCATTGATGTCTGTATCCACCTTCCTCAAGATACCGCTCTTAGACACATTCAGAAGGTCCTCTATAATGATCTTGCACCGTCTTATTTCAGTATCCATATCAGTCAGGTATTCTATAAACCTCGCTACAGGGGTCTCACTCCCTTGAGATTCCACTATGATACTCTTCAGTTCATCTGCTATCACAGCTATGGTGCCAAGAGGAGTGTTCAGCTCATGGGCAACACCTGCTGCAAGCTGTCCAATGGCAGCCATCTTCTCTATCTGTGCCAGCAACTCTTCATTCTTTATCTTTTCAGAAGACTTTTTGGTAACATCGAGGATTAGCTCCATTACCATAGAAATATCACCATTTTTTGCAGAGACAGGGATACCAATAATTTCAAAGGTTCGGGATAAGCCTTTGGAATTAATAAATAGCTCATACCGGCTTGAAATACCTGTGTCAATAGTCTTTCCGGTAGGGCATATAGGACAAAAGCTATCATTGAAATTCATTGTCCTGTAACATCTTCGCTTTTTCCCGATATCGAGGGGGCCAAACCACTCCACCACCTTTTTATTCATCCACTGGATGCGGTGATGCGGGTCTATTAAGAGTACCCCTGCATTTAATCTTTCAATGATGTTATTTAACTTTTCCACTGTCATTCATAAATAATAAATAGGTCGTCCTCTAAGCTGCACCTTAACAATAGACCACCATCTGAAAAAAATCAATAGATTCTCTAATTTCTGGCCATAAGAATTTATCTGATGTCTTCATTTCATATGCTCCTGATGCATTTTAGGATATTCCTGTGTTAAAATAAAAATAATAATGTTGAGGGAATTACAGCTCTTTGCGGATGGTGATGACGCTGTTGGCGGTGCCGATGTATTGCGGCAAGCTGGTTGCACTGACGGGCTGGATCATGATGCCCAGTTCCGGCCAGGGTGCCCGGCCTCTCAAGACGATCAGATAACTGCCCCCGGCTTGAGTAAGCGCCTTCTTGCCGGTCTTAGATTCATAGAAGGCTACCACCTTGGCCACCGGGTCATTGGTGAGATAGACATAGTACTTCTCCTTCTCCTGGCTCATTCCAGTCGACATTTGCGCGTCGTAGCGTGCACCGGCATAGAGGGACACCCCCAAGTCCTTCTCGCTGGGCGACTTGAGAGACGGTTTCTCAGCAACCTCCGGCGCAGGCTCCTCAGACGGCCATGGCTCTTCCTTTTCAGCGGAAGCCTCTTCTTCCATTTCCTCCGTTGTTGTCCCGTAAGCTATGACGCAAGGGGTGAGAAACGTTAGATGGCCCGCCGGGCCCTGGAGCAACGTCCCTGTGCTCACATCTTCTATTTCCAAGGTGCCCATTTTCACGTTTCCCTTCGCGTCTGCCTGTGCCCAATGGAATTCGGCAAGGTCGATCCATTGATTGGGATGGTAGGGAGGCCGTTTCGGAAGGCCTTCTTTGACGTTATTCTCATAGAGCTCGCGCAGCCAAAAGCCTACAGTGAAGAAGACCGGTGTGCTCTGGCCCGGGCGCAACCGCTCGAGCGCGGCATCAAATTCCGGGGCTTGCATTTCCAGCTCCCCATGGGAGCCACGAGTATTAGGTGCCTCGCGCGCCTGCCAGCGCTGCGCGTAGAACTTGACCACATCTTCAATCGGTTTTCGTGCTGTGTACTTCGAGCACTCTTCGGGGCCTGATCTTTCAATCCTCACGCCTGATTCTTCAACCCACTCAGCCCCGGAGATAAGCGGGATTTCGGCCAAGGTTTTAGGCGTCTGAGACTGAGCCTGGATGGTAAAGACGAAGGTACAGACAGCGGCGCAGAGCGCAACGAAAAATAGCGTCTGACACCTGTAGCTCATGGATTCCACCTCCGTGAATGGCTTCTATACCACATAGGAAAATCAAAATTTCAGTTTGAATAATAGACCTCACAACTAGTGGCCGTCAAGGAATTATTAAGGGTCTTTCGAGGGTTGTCAGTGGGGGCTATGGGTAAAATTTTCCTATTTTGAACCACCGTGTCAGTTTTTCCACCGGCAAAGGGAGTAAACACCCTGTTTTTGGGCACACTGGCCGGGCAGTTGATAAAGACGCTGAATCTGCTTACTTCTGCTTATCCTGCATCTACTCGACGTGCGTAGTGTGCAAATTCCTAGTGCGAAATTCCTAGTGCGGATATCACTGCCGAAGGTCTGAATGGCCACAATCATCCCCGGAACAGCAGTATTATCTTCTATGACGCCTGCTTCATCTCTTTGCTCCTCTTCAGTCTCAACCGCCTCGATATATTTGGCCATGGACCAATCTCCCCCATACTCATCCTGTGTTCATCTGAACCCTGCATATTTCTCAACGACCTTCATCTCGCGGACACCGTGGATATGGATGGGGACCGGGGAGAGGTTGAAGGCCGGAGAGGCGAAATAGGGAGTGGAGACCCCGATCAGATTGGTGCAGAACAGATGGTCATGTCCCATGGCGATGATCTCGGGAGCATGATACGGTATGTTACGGCGGTCTTCAAGAGACCGATCGGCCGAGATCTTTTTTCCGAGATCACATGCGGCACACATTATTGTAGCAAACGACACAAATATGTTGTCATCTTGAGCATGAATGGATGTGGGATAGGGGTACCGTTCCGGACAAATGGTATGTAACACATTGAAAACATGCGGTTTATTCTGCCATCTTCCGACTTGGCACACCTTGTGCGATATAGAAATATACGTCGCAAGACGATTCCCAAAAGGAGGTGGTCCCGGGATGGCTACCCCCGAGAGTATTTCCGATGCCATTATCGATCTGATGGAGAAGCAGGGACAGTTGACCCTGACCGAGGTGGAGACGCACCTGGGGGTCTCTTACAACCTCGTAATTCTCGACATCGACCGGATGGTGGAAAGGCATCTCCTAACTCTCGAGCGGCAGGGGACGGATTATGTCCTCTCCCGGGCGGCATAAGATGTGTGTATCGATGGTCTGCATGGATTGTAAAGTCAAGGTGGAACTGGACAGAAAAGGCAGCGCCGGCATCTGCGACGAGCGGATCATCAGCGAGATCGTGGAGAGTATTGGCCAGGTCCATCATGGTTCGGTGGAGATCAAGATCCAGGATTCCAGGGTGGTCCAGATCGACACGCTGGAGAAGCGGCGGTTGAAGTAGCGATGGAATAAGAAGGCGTAAACGGAGAGGCTGACCAGCCAACTGGAGGCCGGAAGACGCGAAGAAGCGCTTCCGGCCTTTTTATTTGGTCACGAGGTTCACAAACCGGGCAGTCACACAAAACAAAGAAAGGAGAAGCAACGATGCGTCAGATCGCGTTTTACGGAAAAGGGGGGATCGGGAAGTCCACCACCTCCCAGAATACTCTGGCCGCTCTTGCGGAAATGGGGCAGAAGATCCTGATCGTGGGATGCGACCCGAAGTCCGATTCCACCCGGTTAATCCTGCATTCCAAGGCGCAAAATACGGTGCTGGGCCTGGCGGCGGCGGCGGGGAGCGTGGAGGACCTGGAACTCGAAGATGTGATGAAGAGCGGTTACCGGGGCATCCGCTGCGTGGAATCGGGCGGCCCGGAGCCGGGGGTGGGGTGTGCCGGCCGGGGGGTGATTACCTCCATCAACTTCCTGGAGGAGAATGGCGCCTATGACGGCGTAGATTATGTCTCCTATGACGTGTTGGGCGACGTGGTCTGCGGCGGTTTCGCCATGCCGATCCGGGAGAACAAGGCCCAGGAGATCTACATCGTCATGTCCGGCGAGATGATGGCCATGTACGCAGCCAATAATATCTCCAAGGGGATCTTGAAATACGCCAACTCGGGCGGCGTCCGCCTGGGTGGCCTGGTCTGCAACGAGCGGCAGACGGACAAGGAACTGGAGCTGGCGGAGGCCCTGGCCAAGAAGCTGGGAACGACGCTCATCCACTTTGTCCCCCGGGATAACGTGGTCCAGCACGCGGAACTGCGGCGGATGACGGTGATCGAGTACGCCCCGGAGAGCAAACAGGCGGAAGAGTACCGGACTCTGGCCAGAAAGATCCACGCCAATTCCGGCAAGGGAGTCATTCCCACCCCCATTACGATGGACGAACTGGAAGACCTGCTCATGGAGCATGGAATCATGAAGAAGGTGGATGAATCGATCGTGGGGAAGAGCATAGCCGAGGAGACGGCCGCGGTTCACTGAGGAGTTCATTGGCAGGCGGACAACAACAAGAGACTCACGACCATTGCATTGGCCTTCGGCCGCAATGGGTACCCCGGCAATGGGTCATGGGGAGGGAAGTGAGGAAGGGGAGCAGAAATGGGCTTAGAGACCATCGAGGAACGGAAACAACTCGTTGAAGAAGTGTTATCGGTTTATCCGGAAAAGACCAAAAAGAAACGGGCCAAACACTTGGGGGTTTTCGATGAATCCCAGATCCAAAAAGGGGAATGTTCGGTCAAGTCCAACATCAAATCGATCCCGGGGGTCATGACCATCCGCGGCTGCGCCTATGCCGGATCAAAAGGGGTGGTCTGGGGACCCATCAAGGACATGATCCACATCAGCCACGGCCCGGTCGGGTGCGGCCAGTACTCCTGGGCCTCCCGGCGAAATTACTACATCGGGATGACGGGGGTGGATACCTTCGTCACGATGCAGTTCACCTCGGATTTCCAAGAGCGGGACATCGTCTTCGGCGGGGACAAGAAGCTGGAGAAAATCATCGACGAGATCCAGCAGCTCTTCCCCCTGAACAAAGGGATCACGATCCAGTCGGAGTGCCCCATCGGCCTGATCGGGGACGACATCGAGGCCGTGTCCAAGAAAAAGTCCAAGGAATATAACGGGAAGACGATCGTCCCGGTCCGGTGCGAGGGATTCCGAGGGGTTTCCCAGTCCCTGGGGCACCATATCGCCAACGATACGATCCGGGATTGGGTCTTCCCGCAGGCCGATCAGCGTGAATTTCAGGGGACCCCTTACGACGTCGCCATCATCGGCGACTACAACATCGGCGGGGACGCCTGGTCCTCCCGGATCCTTCTGGAGGAGATGGGGCTTCGGGTGGTGGCCCAATGGTCCGGAGATGGGACGCTGAGCGAGCTGATGAACACCCCGAAGGTGAAGCTCAATATCCTCCATTGCTACCGGTCGATGAACTATATCTCCCGCCACATGGAGGAAAAGTACGGCATCCCCTGGGTGGAATACAACTTCTTCGGTCCCACCAAGATCGAAGAGTCGCTGCGCAGAATCGCTTCCCACTTCGACGACAGGATCAAGGAAGGGGCGGAGAAGGTCATCGCCAAATACCGCCCCATGGCGGACCGGGTGATCGAAAGGTACCGACCGCGCCTGGAAGGGAAGACGGTCATGCTCTTCGTCGGCGGCCTCCGCCCGCGCCACGTCATCGGGGCCTACGAAGACCTCGGCATGAACGTGATCGGAACCGGCTACGAGTTCGGCCACAACGACGACTACCAGCGGACTGCACACTACGTGAAGGAAGGGACCGTGATCTACGACGACGTCACCGGTTACGAGTTCGAGAAGTTCGTCGAGAAGATGCAGCCCGATCTGGTGGGTTCCGGGATCAAGGAGAAATATGTCTTCCAGAAGATGGGGGTCCCCTTCCGGCAGATGCACTCGTGGGATTATTCGGGACCTTATCACGGGTACGACGGGTTCGCCGTCTTCGCCAGGGACATGGACATGGCGATCAACAACCCGGTCTGGAAGATGGCGAAGGCACCGTGGAGGGAAGGGAAAACCGGAATGGAGTAGGTTGGGCGAAGCGAAGCCCAACAATATGAAATTGTGACGAATCAAACGGGGAGAACATGAACCAAAACGCAGATCAGATCCTGGATCACGCCAACCTGTTCCGGGAACCGGAATATCTTGAGATGTTCGAGAAGAAACGGAAGGAATTCGAAAACCCCTGCGACTCGGACGAGATCGAGAAGATCCGGGAATGGACAAAGACCCCTGAATACCGGGAACTGAACTTTCAGCGGGAGGCCCTCACCGTCAACCCGGCCAAGGCCTGCCAGCCGCTTGGCGCCGTCTTCTGCGCCGTGGGATTCGAGGGGACCCTCCCCTTCGTTCACGGGTCTCAGGGGTGCGTGGCCTATTACCGGAGCCATCTCAGCCGCCACTTCAAGGAACCCTGCTCCTGCGTCTCTTCTTCAATGACGGAAGACGCGGCGGTGTTCGGGGGACTCAACAACATGATCGACGGCCTGGCCAACGCCTATGCGCTGTACAAGCCCAAGATGATCCATGTCTCCACCACCTGCATGGCCGAGGTGATCGGCGATGACCTCAACACCTTTATCAAGAATGCCAAGGCCAAGGGGTCCGTCCCGGAGGAATACGACGTCCCCTTCGCCCACACCCCGGCCTTCGTGGGGTCCCACATAGTAGGTTATGACAATGCGCTCAAAAGCATCCTCAGTCATTTCTGGGAAGGGAAAGAACGACAGCCGGGAGAGAAAATCAACTTGATCATGGGATTCGACGGTTACACCGTGGGGAACATCCGGGAACTGAAGCGGATGCTGAACCTGATGAGTGTAAGCTATACGGTTCTATCGGATAACAGTGATATCTTCGATACCCCCACGGACGGACAGTTCCGGATGTATGACGGCGGAACGACGCTTGAGGAGACGAAGAACGCCCTCCATGCAAAGGCCACGATTTCGATGCAGGAGTTCTGTACGGAAAAGACGCTGGAGTATGCGGCCTCCAAGGGTCAGGAGACGGTGGCCTTAAACCATCCTATCGGAGTTGCCGGAACCGATGAGTTTTTGATAGAGGTTTCCCGAATTACAGGAAAGCCGATACCGCAGGAATTAGAAAAGGAGCGGGGCCGGCTGGTGGATGCCATCGCTGACTCTTCGGCCTACCTGCACGGGAAGAGGTTCGCTCTTTACGGTGATCCGGACCTGACGCTCGGCCTGACGGCCTTCTTGCTGGAGCTGGGGGCCGAACCGGTCCATTCCCTGGCCACCAACGGCGGTAAGGAGTGGGAAGCAAAGGTCCAGGCGCTGTTCGACGCTTCTCCCTTTGGAAAGAACGGTCATGTTTATCCGGGGAAAGATCTATGGCATATGCGCAGCCTCCTCTTCACGGAGCCGGTCGATTTTCTGATCGGGAATACCTACGGGAAATATCTGGAGCGGGACACGGGGACGCCGCTGATCCGGATCGGCTTTCCGATCTTCGACCGGCATCACCATCATCGCTATCCCATCATTGGCTATCAGGGGGCGATGAATGTCCTGGTCCGGATCCTGGACAAAGTGTTCGAAGAGTTGGACCGGAAAAGCAACGTGCCATCCAAGACGGATTACAGTTTTGACATTATTCGGTAATGGTAGGGGCGGTTCACCAACACCTCTACGGAGGGCAAACAATGTTAGCCCGGAAGGTCGCCGAGGTTTTCAACGAACCTGGCTGTGAACATAACAAACAGAAGTCGGAAAAAGACCGGAAGAAGGGATGCACCAGGTCGGCGAGGCCCGGTGCCGCCGGCGGCGGATGCGCCTTCGATGGGGCCAAGATCGCTCTTCAGCCGATCACCGACGCGGCCCATCTCGTCCACGGCCCGATTGCCTGTGAAGGAAATTCTTGGGACAACCGGAGCGCCAAATCTTCGGGACCGCTCTTATACCGGACCGGTTTTACCACAGACATCAACGAAAACGACGTGATCATGGGGGGAGAAAAGCGCCTCTTCCGGTCGATCCGGGAGGTGATCAGGAAGTACCACCCTCCGGCGATCTTCGTCTATCAGACCTGTGTCACCGCCTTGATCGGCGACGATATCGAAGCGGTTTGCAAGGCGGCGGCGCGGGAATTCAACAGGCCGATCATCCCTGTGAATGTACCCGGATTCGTCGGGGGAAAGAACCTGGGAAACAAGCTGGCTGGGGAGGCGCTGTTCGATTATGTCATCGGGACGATGGAGCCGGAATACACGACCCCGTACGACATCAGCATCATCGGCGAGTACAACCTCTCCGGGGAGCTCTGGCAGGTCAAGCCCCTTTTCGATCGCCTGGAAATTCGCATCCTCTCCTGCATCACCGGCGATGCCCGCTACCGCGAGGTCGCCTGGTCGCATCGCGCGAAGGCCGCAATAATGGTCTGCAGCAAGTCGATGATCAATATCGCCCGGAAGATGGAAGAGCGCTATGGGATTCCGTTTTTCGAGGGATCGTTCTACGGCATCTCCGATATGAGCGATTCGCTGCGGAATATCGCCCGTCTTCTTGTCCGGCAGGGGGCGCCGGAGGGGCTGATCGAAAAGACCGAAGGGCTGATCGCGGAAGAAGAAGCCCGGGCCTGGACACGCCTGGGAGAGTACAGGGAACGTCTCCAGGGGAAACGGGTACTTCTCATCACCGGCGGGGTCAAGTCCTGGTCGGTCGTCTCGGCCCTGCAGGAGAGCGGTATGGTCGTGGTGGGGACCAGCGTGAAGAAGAGCACGAAGGAGGACAGAGAACGGATCACGGAGCTGATGGGCGAGGATGCCCACATGATCGAGAGCATCACCCCCAAGGAGATGTACTCCATGCTGAAGGATGCGCAGGCGGACATCCTGATGGCAGGGGGAAGGTCCCAGTTCGTGGCCCTGAAGGCCCGGATGCCCTTTCTCGATATCAACCAGGAGCGCCACCAAGCCTACGCGGGGTATGAGGGGATGGTGACGCTGGTGGAAGAGATCGACAAGGCGATCCACAGTCCGATCTGGGAGCAGGTACGGAAGAAAGCGCCGTGGGAATAATTTGTCTCCCTCCCCCGGCGGAGCCGTCGAAAGATAACTTATGGCAATCGTCAACACATCCAACAAAGCCTGCACCGTCAACCCCCTGAAGCTGAGTCAACCCATCGGGGCGGCGCTGACCTTCCTGGGGATCAACCGGTCCATTCCGGTTCTGCATGGTTCCCAAGGGTGCACGTCCTTCGGTCTGGTCCTCTTTGTCCGTCATTTCCGGGAGATGATCCCGATGCAGACCACGGCCATGAACGAGGCGACCACGATCCTCGGCGGGACGGAAAATATCGAAGAGGCCCTTCTCACGCTTTATAAAAAGGCGTCACCGGAAATCATCAGTCTTTGTACGACCGGTCTGACGGAGACGAAGGGGGAGGATATCGCCGGGGCCGTGAAGGAGATCCGGGGCCGTCATCCGGAGTTGAACCAGGTCGCCATTGTTCCGGTCTCCACTCCGGATTTTGTGGGGGCCTTCCAGGACGGTTGGTCGAAGGCGGTGGCCCGAATCGTGGAAGATCTGGCGGAAGGAGAGCCCGAAGTCTTTTCCGGCCGGGTCAACGTATTGGCTGGTCCCTCGCTGACCCCGGCCGACGTGGAAGAGATCGGCAGGATCGTCTCCTCATTCAATCTCCATCCCGTGATCCTCCCGGATCTTTCGGGATCGCTGGACGGCCACGTTCCGGAAGATTTTACCCCCACAAGCCTCGGCGGAACGAAACTCTCCGAAATCCGCTCGATGGGGATGTCGGAGATCACGCTGGCCATCGGGGAGTCGATGCGGCCCGCGGCCGAGACCCTGGAGAAAAAGTGCGGGGTCCCGTTCGTGGTCTTCGACCGTCTTACGGGGCTCGAGGCCAGCGACCGGTTTTTGGATCTCCTTCAACATCTGAGCGGGGAAGACGTTCCGCAAAAATATCGAGGACAGCGGAGCCGCCTGATGGACGCGATGCTGGACGGACACTTCTTTTTCGGAAAGAAGAAGGTGGCCATCGGCGCCGAGCCGGACCTTCTCTTCGCCCTGGCCTCCTTCCTGTCCGAAATGGGGAGCGATATCGAAGCCGCCGTGACAACCACAGGTTCTACAATTTTGAAAAAGATTCCGGCGGAAGAAGTCCTCATCGGGGATCTGGAGGATCTGGAAGAACGGGCCGTTGGGTGCGATCTTATGATCACGCATTCCCACGGACGTCAGGCGTCGGAACGGCTGGAGGTCCCGCTTTTCCGCGCCGGCATTCCGACGTTTGACCGGCTGGGGACAGCGCATCAATTGAATGTAGGGTATCAGGGAACCATGCGGTTGATTTTCGAGGTGGGAAATATCTTCCTGGGAAGCAAGAAGGAAAATCACCCGGACACCTGGTCATTGTCAAATGCGGGAAGACTCTGAAATGAAAGTCGCCTTTGCCACACAGGACCTGGCCACGGCCAACGCGCATTTCGGCTGGGCCAGACACATTATGGTCTACGAGGTCACGCCGGACGCCTTCACGCACGTGAAGACGTACAATTTCGCCGGTAATCTTCAGGAAGACGGGGACGAAGACAAGCTGATCCCCAAGCTGAAGGCCGTTAAGGATTGCGCCATTCTCTACGTGGCGGCCATCGGCGCCTCCGGGGCGGCCCGTGTCGTGGCCCAGAAGGTCCACCCGCTGAAGGTGAAGGAGTCGGAGCCGATCGTAAAGCTTCTCGAAAAACTCCAGGCGGTGCTCGGCGGGACCCCGCCCCCATGGCTTCGAAAGGCGATGCAGAAAGGACAGGAACGGGTGTTGGACTTCGAGGAGGACTAACATGGCGATGGAAGAACAAAAAACACCAACGGCAGGTGAGGCATCGCTCCGCTCCGCCCAACAAACTCCCGACCCGATGGAGTCGGTTTTCATCAAGGAACTCGTTAAACAGTTCCGGGCCCAGGATGCGCATGGAGCCTGGGATAAAAAGTCCGACCGGCAATTGATCGAACCATTGATCGTGGACAAGGAGAAACGGAAGACGATCCCGGTCGTCGGCGATCCCCATCCGGAGGTCTTGTGGCGGGTGGAGCTTTTTTACAATGCCGTCGGCATGACCATCGAACGACAGACCGGGATCATGGTTTCGCCGATGCTGAAGATGCATCACGAGGGGTTCGGGCGGATAGTCCTGACCGCCGGAAGACTGATTGTCGTTAACAAGTTCCTGCGGGACATCCACCGGTTCGGTTTCCCGACGATCGAGAAGATGGCGGAAGAAGGGGAGAAACTGGTAGCCACGGGAGTGGACATGATCGAAAAGTTCCCCGAGGCGGCCCAGCATGGGGAGTGATTCATAGAAGGCGAGGTGAACATGGAACTGCCGATTCTGAACAATGCAAGCGCTCCGGACCCTACGGCGGGATGCAAGGCCAGGGGGAGTTGCGGCGACAGCCGCGACCCCGGGGATATGAACCCGGAGACCTGGGAGAAGGTCAAGAACCACCCCTGCTACAGTGAGGAGGCCCATCACCACTACGCCCGGATGCACGTGGCCGTGGCGCCGGCCTGCAACATCCAGTGCCATTACTGCAACCGCAAGTACGATTGTGCCAATGAGAGCCGGCCCGGGGTGGTCAGCGAGCGGTTGACTCCTGAAGATGTGGTCAAGAAGGTTTTGGCCGTGGCCAGCGCCATCCCCCAGATGACGGTCATGGGAATTGCGGGCCCCGGAGATCCCCTGGCCAATCCCGACAAAACCTTCCGCACCTTCGAGCTGATCGCGGAGAAGGCCCCGGATATCAAGCTCTGTCTCTCCACCAATGGCCTGGCCCTCCCGGATTACGTGGACCGGATCAAGGCCCTGAATGTTGACCATGTGACAATCACCATCAACATGATCGATCCGGAAGTAGGGGAGAGGATATATCCCTGGGTCTTTTACAAGCATAAGCGGTGGAAGGGGCGGGAGGCCTCCAGGATCTTAAGCGAGCGCCAGTTAGAGGGGCTTGACCTGCTTATGGCCAACGGCATCCTCTGCAAGGTGAACTCGGTGATGATCCCGGGGGTGAATGACGAACATCTGGTGGAGGTGAACAAGAAGGTCAAGTCGTTGGGGGCCTTCCTCCACAACATCATGCCGCTGGTCTCCGCTCCGGAACACGGAACCTATTACGGACTCAACGGCCAGCGGGGACCGACCGCCAGGGAACTCAAGGCGTTGCAGGACAAGTGCGAAGTCCGGATGAATATGATGCGCCATTGCCGCCAGTGCCGGGCCGACGCGGTGGGACTCCTCGGGGAAGACCGGAGTCATGAGTTTACTCTGGAAAAGATCCACGAGATGGACGTGGAATACGATCTCGAAAAGCGCCGGGCCTATCAGTTGGAGGTGGAGGCAAAGCGGCTGGAGACCCGCGCGACCAGGGAAGAGGGGCTGAAGGCAATGAAGGACGTTCAGACTGACCTGAAGATCCTCATCGCCATCGCCACGAAGGGCGAAGGGAAGGTCAACGAGCACTTCGGTCACGCCCGGGAGTTCCAAATCTACGAGGTCAGCCGCAAAGGGTGCAAGTTCGTCGGCCATCGCCGCGTGGATATGTATTGCCAGGGGGGTTGGGGAGAAGAGGACACCCTGGACACGGTGATCAAGGCGATCGTCGATTGCACGGCGGTCTTTGTCTCCAAGGTTGGGCGTTGTCCGCGGAAAACCCTCCATGCCGCCGGGATCGAACCGGTCGATCAGTACGCGTTCGATTTCATCGAAAAGTCGGCGCTGACCTACTTCAAGGAATATGCGGAGAAGGTCCGGAAGGGAGAGATCGTCCATCAGGATCGGGGGGAGGCCTCGATCCGGACAGGGGCGATAGTTCCGGTTCCAATGGGAGGCTGAACCTTAGTCCTGATCCCGGACACGCGGAGACGAAGGAAGAACTGAAGGCCAAGAGAGAATGTCTTCATGCCCTGGAGGGAAGAAGTGATGCGCAAGGAGGATGTCGTCGAGTTGGAGGACCCTCCCCGTTTCGATTACGGGGTGAAGGTCTGTTCCCGGAAGGTGATCCGAAACGACGGGACATTTCCCGGCCGTCAGGTGGGTGATGTCTTAGTCGATAAAGGGGAAGTCGGATACGTCGCAAGCATCGGAACCTTCCTTCAGCAGTTCTACATTTACGGGGTCTATTTCCAGGAAAGAGGTTATTTCGTGGGGTGCAGGGCCAAGGAACTGGATCCGGTGGACGAGGAATGAGGTTATGAGCGATCTCTGGGGGCGGTTCGATAAACTGGTGAACGCGGAAGACTTTCTCGACTTTTTCGAGATCCCATACGATTCCTGGGTGGTCGATGTCAACCGGCTTCATGTTCTGAAGAAGTTTTCCCTCTACAAACAAGAAATCGACCGGGAGGATTCCGGGATGACATCCGAGGAGCGATTTGCCCGTTACCGGGAGGCTATGCGGAAGGCCTACGAGACCTTTCTCACCTCGACGGCCCCGGAGCAGCGGCTCTTCAAGGTCTTTCAGCAGACTCCACTGGGACTGGTGACGATCGGGATCTCCCGAAAGGTGTGATTTGAGTAGAGGTTTGGGCAATGGAGGAGGTAATGTGAAAGTCATGATCCGTAAAAATTCAGAGGGGGTCTTCTCGGTTTATGTGGCCAAGAAGGACCTGGAGGAGCCGATCGTGGCGATGGAAAAGGACGACCTCTGGGGCGGGATGGTGACGCTGGCGAACGGCTGGCGTCTGGAACTCCCGGCTATGGCGCCGGACACGCGGCTTCCCATCACGGTGGAGGTCCGGCGTGTGGCTGAGTGATAGTGATAAGGAGTGTATGAGATGAGCGCTGTGGAAGTGGTCACCGGAATCACACAAGGCGGCAAGGTCTGGTTCCCGCAATTCGTCCAGAGCATCGATACCTCGAAGTGTATCGGTTGTGGCCGGTGCTTCAGGGTCTGCGGCCGTGATGTGATGCGGCTGGTGGCTGTGGACGAGGACGGGACGTTGATTGAGATCGAAGATGAGGACGAGGAGTGCGAAAAGAAGGTGATGACCCTGCCCCATCCGGAGAACTGCATCGGGTGCGAGGCCTGTTTCCGGGTCTGCCCGAAACAATGCTACACCCACGGCCCCGTGCCGGCCGCGGGAACCTGAGGAGAAGTGGAGGAGAATCGGATGAAGATGGTACGAGCCATTATCCGCCCGGAGAAAGAGCAGGAGGTGGTCCTGGCCCTGGAGGGGGCCGGATTCCCTGCTGTCACCAAGTCCCATGTCTTCGGGCGGGGCAAACAGAAGGGACTTCAGGTGGGGATCGTTCATTATGATGAGCTTCCCAAGCTGGTCCTCATGATGGTGGTGGAGGATCGAGATGTGGAAAGGGTGGTCCAGTTGATTTTAAAAACGGCCCATACGGGCAGCATCGGTGATGGGAAAATCTTTGTGAGCCCCATCGAGCAGGCCTACACTATCAGGACCGGGAAACAGGAGTTGTGACAATGAAAGAGATCATCGCGATTATTCGCCGGGACAAGCTCCCTGCAACCAAGAAAGCCCTGGATGGAATCGGCTGTTCGGGCATGACGATCTACAGTGTGGAAGGGCGGGGAAAGCAAAAAGGGAGGCTTTCAGAGATTGACCCGGAGATTCCGGAGCATTACGAAGGTGTTTCACGGATTATGATTCGACCGACCCCTTCGGTCTATGCCCTGGGGCATCAGATCACCAAACCGGTCCTATATGTCCCCAAGCGGATGCTTCGGATCGTTGTCCCGGATGACCGAGTCAGCCTGGTGATCGATACCCTGATCCGGGTCAATCAGACAGGAGTCCACGGGGACGGCAAGATCTTTGTGGCCCCGGTGGAGGAGACCTGGCAGATTCGGACGTCACAATCCGGAGAGGAGATACTGCAATGACAGAGACAATCACTCTCGATGAATTGAAGGCCCGGGTGAAGCGCCTCAGCTCCGAGGCGGGACGGTTGAAAATGGACCTGCATGACTTGGCCGAGGATCTGCCCAACGGATGGGAGAAAATTATGGAGGTGGCCCAGAGGACTTACCAGAAGTATGCTGAGCTGATGGCGGCAAGGCAACGACTGGTGAAGATGGAAAAGGCAGGCGGATGATTGAATGGGTGGAGAAGATAATTGAGGTCCTGGATGAGATCCGCCCCGATCTGATCGCGGAGGGTGGAGATGTCAGGCTGGCCGGTCTCGAAGAAGGGGTGGTCTATGTACGCATGGTGGGTCCGTTCACGGCATGGTGTCAGACCAAGCGCAGGGTGCTGAGGGACGTTGAACGGGTTTTGAAAGCAAGGGTTCCCTGGATTGAACGGATCGAGGCTGTCTGTCCGCCGCCGGGATCTCAGGCTCAATGAGGGTTTGTGATGAATTCCGTAGCGGTTCGATATTTTGGCCACTCCTGTTTCGAGGTGACCTCGCAGGAAGGAGTTCGCTTGCTGATCGATCCGCATATAACGGGGAACCCTGCTTCTCCCCTGGGGCTGGAGGAGCTGGATCCGCCCGACCTGATCCTGGTGACCCATGCGGCCCCGGATCACCTGGGAGACACATTGGAGATTGTCAGACAATCCGGGTGCCGCGTTTTCTGCGATCCTGCGGTGGATTATTACCTGAAGAGCCGAAAGATACCCCCGGTCCAAGTGCAACGGATGGTCTGGGGATTCCATGTGCCGTTTCGGGGGATTCGGATCCGGGCAGTGGAGAGCCGGCACCACTCCACTCTCCGGTGGGATGGCCCGCCGGTGACCGGGATACCCCTGGGATTTATGATCACCCTGGAATCGGGTCAGACCCTCTATCATGCTGGCGACACCTCTATTTTTGGCGACCTGAGGCTCTTTGGCGAGATCTACCGGCCAGAGGTGGCATTCCTTCCGGTGGGGAACTATCCTGGCTCCCATGCCGAGCTTTCCCCGGAGGAGGCGGCCCTGGCAGCGGCTTGGCTGGGAGTGAAGTGGGCCATCCCGATGCATTATGAGAAGGGATCAGATGCACCCTATCGTTTTGTGAATCAAGTGGCACACAAAGCACCGGGGGTCCAGGTGGTGTTGATAGAACCTGGAGAGCAGGTGATGATCGGGAGCGACCTGAAGCAGCATGAGGTGAGGATCGCAAGATGATCAGAAAAGTATTTATCGACGATACCACACTCCGGGATGGGGAACAGGCCGCTGAAGTTTCCTTCACCCTGGAAGAGAAGCTTCAGATCGCCCGGATGCTGGATGAAATCGGGGTGGACCAGATTGAGGCCGGGACTCCAGCCATGGGAGGAGAAGAGCAAGAGGCCATCCGGGCCATTGCGGCGTCAGGGCTCCGGGCAGGCGTACTGGCCTGGTGCCGGGCGACCCAGTCGGATATTGACGCGGCACTGGCCTGTGGGGTGAAAGGGGTGAACATCTCCCTTCCGGTTTCTGACATCCATATCCAGCATAAACTCCAAAAGACACGTGCTTGGGTGCTGGCACAACTGCGGTGGGCCCTTTCCTATGCCAAACGGCACGGCCTCTATGTCTCGGTGGGCGCGGAGGATGCCTCTCGGGCCGACAGGAGATTTCTCGCCCTGTATGGGCGGATAGCTGCCGATCATGGGGCTGACCGGTTACGCTATTGTGACACAGTCGGCGTTCTGGATCCCTTTACAACCTATGAGGCTATCCGTGCTCTGAAGGAGCAGGTTGGGATCTCCCTTGAGATTCATACCCACAACGACTTCGGCCTGGCGACGGCCAATGCCCTGGCGGCGGTGAAGGCAGGAGCCAGCTATGTGAATACCACTATCAACGGTCTTGGCGAGCGGGCTGGCAATGCTGCCCTGGAAGAGGTTGTGATGGCCCTTGAGCATCTCGATGGGATTTCCCGTCTTGTAAAAACGGAAGGGCTGGTCTCCCTTTGCCAAGAGGTGGCTCGAGCTTCTGGTTCCCCCATTCCTCCCTGGAAGGCCATTATAGGCCGCAATGCTTTCGCCCACGAGTCTGGCATCCACGTGGACGGACTTCTGAAAGCCCGGCAGACCTATGAGGCTTTTGATCCGAAAGATCTGGGGTTGAACCACCGGATTGTGATCGGGAAACACTCGGGGACCCACGCCGTCCGGTTCTATTTCGCCCGGCTGGGGATCTTCCTGA
The DNA here is from genome assembly GCA_016217665.1 of Nitrospirota bacterium. Lineage (GTDB taxonomy): Bacteria > Nitrospirota > 9FT-COMBO-42-15 > HDB-SIOI813 > HDB-SIOI813 > JACRHF01. The sequence continues at coordinate 19,360 of JACRHF010000025.1, forward strand.
CCGAGGCGGAATCCCGGGCCCTGCTGGAGCCGATCCGGCGACTGGCCTCGCTCCGGAAACGTTCTCTCTCCGCGGATGAGCTGCGGGGAATTTACGAAGGGGTTCCGGGGACTTCGAGCAAAAGCGAAGGAGGAAACCTGCATTGGAAGATCTCCTGATCGATCGAGCGTCGTCCGCCAAATCAGTCCTCCTTTCGGACCCCGGCCATTCCCGGTATCGGCGGCAGCTTCTGTTGAAAGGGATCGGCCCGGAAGGGCAGGAGAAGCTCCGGCGGGCCACCGTGCTGGTGGCGGGGGTCGGGGGGCTCGGCGGCGCCGTTGCTCTCTATCTGGCGGCGGGTGTGGGCAGACTCGTTCTCGTCCATGCCGGGCCGATCGACCTGCCTGACCTCAACCGTCAGATCCTGATGACAGACGCGGGGATCGGCCGGAGCAGGGTACATGTCGCCCGCGAGACCCTCCATCGGTTCAATCCGGAGGTCCGTGTGGACGTGGTGGATGATCGATCGCACGAAGGGAATATCAGCGATCTCCTCCAGGAGGCCGACCTATCGGTCAGTTGCCGCTACAACTTCGAAGAACGGGATCTCCTTAACAGGGCCTCGGTCACTTCCGGAAAGCCGGTGGTGGAGGCAGCCATGTACGGGATGGAGTTCTATCTGACGACCTTGATTCCAGGCGCAACTCCTTGTTTGCGATGCATCTACCCGGAGTTTCCCTCCTGGGACCCGTTGGGGTTCCCGGTCCTCGGGGCGGTCTCCGGAACCCTGGGCTGCCTGGCAGCGGCCGAAGCGGTTAAACTCATCACCGGAATGGGTCAACCTCTTCGAGGCACGCTCCTTTACGGGGATCTCTCGGACATGACCTTCCGGAAGTTCCGGGTCAAAAGGCAACCCGGCTGTTTCGTGTGCGGAGACGGTGATGGAATATGATCTTCCGGTTTTTCTCATTCTGATGGTGTTTCTGATCGCGGCCCTCTATTCCTCCGTAGGGCATGGTGGGGCGTCCGGTTATCTGGCCGTCCTGGTGCTCGCCGGATTCGCCCGGTCAGAGATCACTCCCGTCGTGTTGGTCCTCAATATCATAGTTGCGGCCACGGGATGGCTCCAGTATTCCCGTGCCGGCCATTTCGCTCCGCGATTGCTCCTGCCGTTCGTCATGACCTCTATCCCGGGCTCCTTCATCGGGGGGATGATCTCCGTGAATGAGACGGTTTGCGCCGTCATCCTGGGCGTCGCCCTCCTGGCAGCGGCCTTCCGCTTCCTGCTCCTCCCTTATCCGGCGTCCGTCCGGACCTCGCTGGCGACGGGACCGCTGTGGGGCCTCGCTCTGCCGGTCGGCCTGTCGCTTGGAATCCTCGCCGGGATGGCGGGCATCGGCGGCGGAGTCTTCTTGAGCCCCCTCCTTCTCCTGGTGGGGTGGGCCGACGCCAAAAAGACCGCAGCGGTCTCGGCGGCCTTCATTGTCCTCAATTCCGCAAGCAGTCTGCTGGCCCATTTTATCAAGGGAACCCCCTTCCATGAAAATCTATGGATCCCCATGGGGATCGCTGTTCTACTGGGAGGGAGATGGGGTTCCCACATGGGGGCCAACCGAATTCCGGCCCTCCGGCTCCAGCAGATTCTAGGTTCCGTCCTCCTGCTAGCCGCGATTAAACTCCTCTTTTCTTTTCAGTAATCATAACCGGGGCGATGCGTTTCTCTGACCTGGACGGGCCGGACACGCCGGGACCCGACCGGGCGGAACGAAACCCAGCCGACTTGCGTGCCGCGACGTATCAAGCACCTTCCATGTTGCCTTCAAATCTTCCTCATTGTATTTTATGATCTCACCGATCAACTCCCGCCTTTTTGTCTTCTCTTCAGTCTCGACCGCCTCGATATGTTTGGCCATGGACCAATCTCCCCCTACTCATCCGCAAAAGGGGTGGGTAAACCATGGTCTGACTACGATATCTTAATCGTACTGAATAAGCGGGACAATAAAATTATTGATGAGATTTATGAGATTGTCACAGAATTCCAGTTGGAGCAGAGGGTTGACATTTCGTTAAAGATATACAGGAAGGATGATTTTGAGATGAAGAATGCACTGCATACTCCATTCATGGAGCGTATTAAAAAAACAGGAGTCGTTCTTTGGACCCGGTCAGAGCAGAACTTATCAAAGGCCAGATAAAGAAGGCAGAAGAAAAATTGGCCGCGGCCAAATCTCTGCGTGAGGATGGCTTCCAGGACGACGCTATATCAAGGGCCTATTATGTCATGTTTCATGCCGGAAGTGCGGCACTCCTTTTTACAGTGGAGAGTCACAGCCTGCCTTGTACTCTTCATACCAGGCCATCTGGATGGCCTCTAAGATTCCTTCGTTGGACTTCTTCGGGTCATCTGAAAAGTCAGGGAGAGAAACAACCCATTCATGCAGGTCTGTAAACCGGACGGTGAGAGGATCCCTATCCGGGTATTTTTCATAGAGCTTTAGGGCGATATCCTCGGTGTCTTTCCAGGTCAGTTTCATTGCGGCATCACTTCTTCGGGATCTCTACGATGACATCCCCATAGACATGGGTCTGACAGCCAAGGCGGGATGTCAGTGTTAAGCCTTTTGCCTTATCGAGCATGTCATCCTCTTCATCTTCCATTTCAGAGAGGTTCTCCATCCCCCCTTTGACGATGATGTGACAGGTGGTGCATGCACAATTGCCGCCGCAGTTATGTTCCAGGGGAATGTCATGCCTCAGGGCGATCTCAAGGACAGACTCCCCCTTCTCACCTTCAACAGTCACATCCAGCGGCTGGAAGGTGACCTTTACCCTTTTTTCCGTTGCTGTTTCAGCCCCATGATAGTCACTTAACTTCGTTTCCATGTCTCATGCCTATCGAATCCTTATGTAGTAAAAGACGACCCGCAGCCACAGCTTCCCTTGGCCAGGGGATTGATAAATTTAAAGCCTCCGCCTGTAAGACCGCTGGTGTAATCGATCGTCGTACCGGAGAGATACAAGGCGCTCTTCACATCGATGATCACCTTGATCCCATCCGTCTCATAGGTCTGGTCATCAGATTTGACCTCATTGTCAAAATTCATGGTGTAGGTGAATCCGGCACAACCTCCGCCTGTGACGCCGATCCGGAGCCCGGCCCCCTCGATCTTGTTATCAGCCATAATCCGCTTGACAGCCTTTACGGCCTCTTCAGTCAAAGTGACCGGATGGCTTGTAGTCGTAGTAGTCGTTTCCATATTTTCCCCTCCTTACTGATTACTCGTTTCCATTATGACTCCTCTTATAATCATCGATGGCGGCCTTGATCGCATCTTCAGCTAATACCGAGCAGTGGATCTTGACAGGCGGCAGGTGCAGGGTCTCCACGATCTCTGTATTTTTGATCGTCATGGCCTCATCCAAGGTCTTCCCCTTAACCCACTCGGTCGCTAAGCTGGAGCTTGCTATGGCGCTGCCGCATCCGAAGGTCTTAAACTTCGCATCGACGATAACCCCGTTATCAATCTTTAACTGGAGCTTCATCACATCCCCGCATTCCGGGGCCCCGACAATGCCTGTTCCCACATCCTTCGAATCCTTCTCAAAACTCCCGACATTCCGCGGATTGTTGTAGTGGTCGACGACTTCATCACTGTATGACATATTTAAACACCTCCCTTTAGTCCTTTCTCCACTTGACCTGTTTCAGGTCAACACCTGCCTTGACCATCTCATAGAGGGGAGACATCTCCCTTAGCCGGTTGACAGTCTCTATCACCCTGCCGATCACATAGTCTACCTCTTTCTCTGTATTGAACCTTCCAAGGCCAAATCTTACCGACGAGTGCGCAAGCTCTATGCCGATCCCAAGGGCCTGTAATACATAAGAGGGCTCCAGCGTTGCTGAGGTGCAGGCCGAACCCGATGAGAGCGCTACTTCCCTGAGCCCCATCAGCATGGATTCCCCTTCCACATAGGCAAAGCTGAGGTTCAGATTACCCGGCATCCTCTTCGCTGGATGCCCGTTAAGATAGACCTCTTCCAGAGCCCCCATGAGCCCGCTGCGCAGCCTTTCCCTGAGGCGCAAGAGCCGGGCGGCCTCCTCATCCATTACCTCCATGGCAATCTCACAGGCCTTTCCAAATCCGACAATACCCGGGACATTGAGTGTCCCGGAACGCATCCCTCGTTCATGTCCGCCACCATCCATCATCGGGGCAAGCCGGACGCGGGGATTCTTACGCCTTACATAAAGGGCCCCTATCCCCTTTGGCCCATAGAGCTTGTGCGCTGTAAAAGACAAAAGATCAATCCCCATCGCCTGGACATCCACCTTCACCTTTCCAACACCCTGGGTGGCATCACAGTGAAATAGGACACCCCTTTCTTTGGCGATCTTTCCAATCTCCTCAACAGGCTGTATGACCCCTATCTCATTATTGACCAGCATGATGGAGATCAGGATCGTCCTGTCCGTAATCGCCTTCCTGACCTCCTCAGGGTCCACAAGGCCCTCCCGGTCCACAGGGAGATAGGTCACCCTGATCCCTGACTTCTCAAGCCGTTTCGCCGTATCCAGTACAGAGCGGTGTTCTGTCACCTGGGTGATGATGTGATCCCCCTTCTCTGCGTACATCTCTGCCACCCCTTTAAGGGCGAGGTTATTGGACTCTGTAGCCCCGCTTGTAAAGATGATCTCCTTAGGGTCCGCATGGATAATCTTCGCAAGCCTCTCCCGCCCAACCTCTACCGCCTTGTCCGCGTCCCAGCCGAAACTGTGGTTGCGGCTCGCCGCATTCCCGAAGTGAACGGTAAAATAGGGGATCATCTCCTCCACCACCCCCGGGTCAACCCTGGTGGTAGAATGATTGTCCATGTAGATAGGCAGATTCATCATTTCCTCCTTTTTTGCGGGGACAGATTTTAAATCTGTCCCCTAAATCTCACTTGGTTCAAAAGATTCTGTCAACTCTGCAAGGGTGGTCTTGTTTAACAGCTCTAAAATCCTGTACTCCAACTTCTGCATCGGTGTCCTGATATTGCACTTCTCAAACTGACAGCACTTGACACGGGCCTCCTCAGAACAGTCAAGGATGTTCAGATCCCCATTCAGGGTCTCTATTATCTTGGCTACCGTAATCGCAGAGGGGTTCAGACTGAGGGAGTACCCCCCTTTGGGACCACTCACACTGGTAATAATCCCCCCTTTGACCATCCGCTGAAGTATCTTGGCCAGGAGTTCTAAAGGGATATCGTAGGCCTCTGCGATCTCTTTGGTATTGACCACCTTTTCATTGTAATTCGAAGCGATATAGGCTATGGCCATCAATCCGTAATCCACCTTTTTTGTTAACTTCAGCATATCAATGCGCCCTCTTTATCCCTGAATCTATGTCCGACCATTATGGTATCCGACCCGATTAGTCGGATATAACTATAACAAGTTATAAAACGCGTGTCAAGCCCTTTTTGAAGGCATGTCGCAACCCCTCGGTGGAGGGGGGGCCGTTTTCCCTTCGCTCCTGGCCTTCGCAGTTGACCTATCTAAGACTCGCAGGCGGGGAAGCCTTCCAGCCTCTAACGGGCTGGCTTTCCTCCGCCTGCTCGCTTTGATAGGTGCCCAACTGCTCTCGGCAAGTCGCTCAGGGAAAACGGCCCCCCCTCCACCGAGGCATCATGGCACCTCTTACTCTGTTGTTATTCTCTTAAACAAGTGGTATCATTCTGCAAAATTTAGCTACAAAATTTGGCTGCAAAATTTCCGGGATGGGTCAACTCAATGCCTGAACTAAACAGAGAAAGGCTGGAAGGATATCTTTCCTCCATCTATAAGACACAGGTACGTATAGGCTCCATCAGTGAGATCGGTAAAGAAGGGGTCAGTGGTCTTAAGGGCTTTGGATATGGGATACCCTATGTCATATCCTTTTCCGTAGACAGTGAGGTTAAGAGGGTGGTGCTGGAGACCATGTCACCCAATAGCTTCGGCCATGACCACTTCTCAGACAGGGCACAGGGCCTTCTGTGGGACCACTCTGCCTTTAACAGACTGCCACGACATGTACGGTCTATAGATGCAGGGGCCTTTACCCAGGATGGACAGATTATCTCTGTCGGTGAGGCAGAGGAGTTCTTCATCCTGACAGAGTTTGCAGAAGGGGCCGGATATGATCAGGACTTAAAGAGGATAGCCTCGACCGGAAAGATGGGGTCCATGGATGAGGACCGGGCAAAGACCCTTGCAGGATACCTCGTCTCTATCCATCGCGTCAAAATGGATGCCCCTCATCTTTATACCCGGAGGATCAGGGACCTCATCGGACATGGGGAATGCATCATGGGGCTTATAGACAACTACCCGCCGGGACATTCTTTCATCACATCAAACCTGCTGCAGAGGATCGAAAAGGGGTGTGTCGCCTGGCGATGGAAGATCAAGGGCCTCGGACACCGCCTGTGTCAGGTGCATGGCGACTTTCATCCATGGAATATCCTCTTCCGGGAGGGGACAGACTATACGGTGTTAGACCGGGCAAGAGGGGAGTGGGGTGAGCCCGCAGATGATGTGGGGACAATGGTCATCAACTACATCTTCTTCTCATTACAGCGGTATGGCCGGCTGGAAGGGGACTTTGAGAGGCTCTATTCCACTTTCTGGAAAACGTATATGGACGCTGCAGGGGATGTCGAAATGCTCAAAGTAATACAGCCATTCCTGGCCTGGAGGGGACTGGTCATAGCTAATCCATTATGGTATCCTGCGCTCTCCCCTGAGGTCAGAAAGGGATTGTTTAATTTTATAGAAAATGTCCTTGCGAATGAGGAGTTCAGGCCGGAAAAGGCCAATGAATATCTGGACATTAATCCCCCCTAACCCCCCTTTAATAAAGGGGGGGGATTTTTGAGAGGAGGTCCAATGAGTGAAGGCTTTGCCATATGGATCACGGGGCTGCCAGCCTCAGGGAAGACTGCCCTGGCAGAGGTCATCATCCGAAGGCTCGATGAATGGTATGGGATGAAAGTGACCCACCTGGAATCCGATACCCTTCGGAAGATCCTGACCCCGGAACCGACCTACTCTCTCAAAGAGAGGGACTGGTTCTATGAGGTCATGACATTTATGGGGCAAATGCTGACAACCAACGGGATTAGTGTTATATTGGATGCTACTGCAAACAGGAAAAGACACCGGAATAAAGCCCGGACCTCCATCACCAAATTCATGGAGGTCTATGTCAAATGCCCCCTGCAGAGCTGTATGGCAAGGGACCCCAAGGGGATCTATCAGATGGCGCAGATGGGAAAGGCCGCCACGGTCCCGGGGATACAGGATGTGTATGAGGAGCCGGAGGCGCCGGAGATCATCATAGAGTCCGACAGGGTCTCGCCGGAGGAGGGGGCCGAACATGTCCTCGCAGGGCTGAAGGAAAAAGGATGGGTATAGGGACACAGGTGAATAATGGATATCTTTGTTGAACGATTGAGCGGCCTGTCTGTCGCCGAACGGAAGGTCGAGATCGTAGAAAGAAAAGGCATCGGGCATCCGGACTCCATTTGCGATGCCATTATGGAAGAGGTGTCCTTAGCGCTCAGTCATGAGTATATGAACCGCTTCGGTGTCATCCTTCATCACAACATTGATAAGGGGCTCCTGGTCGCAGGAGGTGTAGAGCGGAGGTTCGGCGGCGGCAGGGTAACAGAACCGATGCGGCTCGTATTTGGTGACCGGGCTACTTTCAAAACAGATAACAAGACGATACCGGTTAAAGATATCGTCATCACTACCGCAAAGCAGTGGCTTAAAGATAACCTGAGATTTATAGACCCGGATGTTCATGTGAAATATCAGGTGGAGATCAGGCCCGCATCGCAGGAACTCCAGGATATATTCTCGCGGGGCGGCGGCGTCCTTGGGGCCAATGACACCTCTGCGGCAGTCGGTTATGCCCCTCTGACTGAGACCGAGAGTGTGGTATTGGATACTGAGTTATATCTGAATTCAAAGGAATTTAAGGACCGGTTTCCTGAGACCGGCGAGGATATCAAGATTATGGGTTTCAGGAAAGAGCGCGATTTGACGCTGATTATCGCCATGCCGTTTATCGACAGATATATCGCAGATGAGTCCTCCTATTTTGCAAAAAAGGGGAGCGTCTATCAGGCCATAGGGGATTTTGTCCGCTCAAGATGTAAGGGTCTTAATAGGCTTAATAAGATCGATATCCGCCTTAATGCGCTGGACAGGGAGGGACGGGGTCTTGGGGGCATATATCTGAGTGTCCTCGGGACATCTGCAGAGGATGCAGACTCCGGCGAGGTAGGTCGGGGGAACAGGGTAAACGGGATTATCGCGTTGAACCGGCCCTCGGCAGCCGAGGCGGCCGCCGGGAAGAATGCCGTAAGCCATGTGGGCAAGATCTATAACATACTGGCGCACAAGACAGCCCATACGATCTATGAGAGTATCGATGGGATAAAGGAGGTGTATGTCTGGCTTGCAAGCCAGATAGGAACACCGATTAACATGCCTGTCATCGCATCGGCACAGGTCTTACTGGAACACCGGGCCTCATTTCCTTCGATCAGGAGGAAGATCGGGGAGATCATTAATAAAGAACTGTCAGAAATGGATATGTTTTGCAACGAACTGCTGCAAGGGAAATATCCTGTATGCTAAGGAGCAGTGAATAGTGAATAGAAAGGTGGAAAAGGGGACAGATTTATTTTTCCCCTTAACAGCTCGGCATTATAGGGGAAAAATAAATCTGTCCCCTTTTCCAGTCAAACAGAGTTAACCCGTAAGGAGGTCGGTATCCTATGGCGACAAAGAAAAAGAAAGAGGCGCTCCGGAAGATGCTGGTGGAAAAGAAACGGGAGGTTTGGGGTGATATCAAAGAAAGGCTTTTTGAACAGCTCGGCAAGGAATACAGGCGTGAGATAGAGACGGCCCTCGATGAAGGGGACAGGGCCCTGGCCAATCTTGCTGAGGAGACAGGCATTACCATAGTCAATCTCCGGAAAGACATGCTGGAGAAGATAGACCGTGCCTTAGAGAAGCTCGATCAAGGTACCTATGGCATCTGTGAGGACTGCGGGGGAGAGATCAGCGAACAGCGTCTGAAGGCAGTCCCCTTTGCCATCTATTGCATCGAATGCAAGCAGAAGAGGGAGGAGCTGGAACAGATAGAACAGGAACGGGAGCCCTTCGGCGCCCCGGCACCCCCTGAGGTGGGAGAGGAGATCTAACAAACGAAGTTCACTACAAGTTTTTTAATTCATCAATACCAAATATATTGATCTTGTTCAGTTCCCGGCCGGGAAAGAAGCTCATGAGCTGACGCAGGATAACCTTCTTGGGGGCAAAACTGGCCAAAAAGACGTCAATCTTACCCTGAGAATGCTCACGGATATCCTCTAAGAATTGAAGCTGATGCTCCTTTTCTTTGAGGTAGAATTTCACCTTGCATTCATAGCACTGCCCGCTCTCCTTCTCCGGGTCCCAGGCCCCGATATCTATCTTCTGTCCTTCTTCTCTGGTCCTGTCACGCCGGGTATTCCAGTCTTCGATCACAACATAGCAATCCCTTCGAACAATGCTCTTTAGTCTGTAGGCATACACCTCTTTGACCCGCTGAAACACATAAATCTCAGGGAACAGGCTTCTCCGTTTCCCAAGTATGGAGAGCCCCTCCTCTGTCTGCGAAAAACTGGAGTAGAGAGAAAAGAGGTGTTTGAAGAACTCGAGAAACGTGGGGTCGTTCTCGAGCATCTTCTTCTTGGCCCATATCTTTACCTTCTCAGGGAGGGTTTCAACACTGTCCAGATCTATGAGGTCTTTCTCTTTAAAACAGAAACATATGATAGAGGCATAATTGTAGAAGTCTTCCCCCCTCTTGGAAAGGAGGATGGTATTTATGGCAGTAACATCTACATCTGATTCCAGCTCACGCAAGAACTTTTCACTTCGTTCGTCTACCGGAAAGTCTACTCGCATTAGGCAACTCTCTCGTTTTGTTTAGCGCTATTCTGGACGAAAATATCATCGGAGAAAAACCCATCTTATCCGTTATATGGGCTATAATTGCTGAAGAATGAGGCAGACACTGATTTAAGATTGAGAGTATATTCTTTCGCATTTTGACCAGCTTTGTTATCTCCTGCGGAGAGAGCGGCTCTGCCAGGAGGATAGACGCCCCGATCACCACTTCGATCTGGAACGGACCTTCATGGGGTGTAAAGGTAATCTTATCTGTTACCGCTACTGAAAAATGATCACTCTTCCCTCTGGGAAGATCAATCTCGTGAGAGACGTCACGCGTTATTTCCAACTGATTCAGGGCCTCTTCAGGGATGACAGGGGGCCTGCTTGCGGTGATATTCTTGAGATAACAATCAATATCTCTTATTTTCTCGATGATATCCAAGTATTGCTTCAGATATGTAAGTGCACTCTCCGCAGCCTACTGCGGGATTCCGGGTCTCACGTGGATTCCACCAGCCGGGTCTTCTCTTTAACCCACCGGTTGAACCCTAATAATGGTCTGCGCCGCTCTCTGATCTGAGACCTTACAGAAAAGGTCCTGTCTCCTGCAAAGACAGCCTCAATGGAGGGGGTATGCTTGTTCAGATTGGTCACCCACCTGTCAAGGGCAAACGAACGGGTCTTTCCCTTGCTGATCGTTACGGGCCCTCTCTTCAGACTCATGTGAGTGAGATCCTTATCATAATATTCCGGTATGGCCTCAAGCCATAAACGATATTCAGGATCCTCAACAGACTTCAGATCATCTAAGGCAGATGACAGATAATCCCCTGCATGGGCAAGCCTGGTAATGTCCGCCAAATTTTTGGCTTTGGTATTCTCGAGGATATCAATTAATTGGGGAAATATCTCCTTCTCTAACAAGCCCTTGAGCCTGTCACTCTTCCCCAGCCTCTTGACCACCTTTTCAATCTTCTTTTTGTCCGACAGGTCCTTTGAGGTCAGTCTGTTTTTGAAGTTGGCCTCCCGCATCACCTCATGATTCAGATGGGACAGATACCTTAGTAGAAACAGGCCTATGACCACCCTGGACACTACCCCGCTTAACTGACGTTCTATCTTGGGATTCAGGTGCCAGAGCGTAAATATCTGATCGTACGTAAGTTCAGAGATCTGGTGGACAAAACGCTCATCCTGGATCTGATTGAGGAGGGATTTCAGATCTTTCATAGGAGCAACTTTAGACTAAATAAACCCCGGTGTCAAGTCTTTTAGATGCACCTCTTAAACGCACCACCTTATGGCATCAAACTCCTCTGTAGGGACCTCGAAGGATAGGTAGCCGCGGGCAGGCCACCGCTCTATTTCCTCCTCCCCCCGGCATACAGAGATGACAAACTGCACCTCTTCATTCGCAGAGACCTGCAGCATCCTGAAGGGGACGGCGATCTCTATGATCTCCTTAGCCGCCACACGCTCCACACCCTGCACCCTGGCCCACCTCCCATTGCTATCCCGCTTAACCTGCGCGGCCTCAACCTTGCCGGGCTGCGGTATCCTGATTTCAATACGCTCTACATGGGGGCTTATTATATTGATATGAAACACAAAGCCCTGCACATTCGGCGAAGAAAGGTTGATCCCCGTGTCGAGCCGGATAAAGAGATGATCGAGGTCAAGGCCATAGTAAATACCCGATAGGATACTGTCAACTTGATGCATCACCCCGCCTACGGCCCGCGGATCGTAGATGCCCGCAGGCAGCCACTCATAATAACTCGTGACGATTCCATCAATATCCGGTTTTATAAAGGCAACAAGCTCTCTGGCCAACTTGCTCTTCCTCTCCTCTCTCAATAACGGTATGGTATATTTCTCCGGGGGCTCTTTCCCTAACAGTTGATAGATCCCTATCAACTGGGCCCTGAACAACTGGTCAAACTTCTCATCAATCCCTGAATTATGTTCTTCCCCAAACCACCAGCACCAATCGCTCCCTTCAGCGATATATAACTTTTCCCAGGCCTCTCTAAACCTCTTCTTATCCCCTCCCGCCTGTTCCTGCTCAGAGGCTAACAGATCCCTCGTCTCCCCCAGGAGATCCCATGCGGCATTGTCCTCTTCATCACCGATCCATATCTTGAAATTATGATTGATCCAGGAGCCCGGAAATAGCCTGTCAATCCGCCTTGCCGGAGGATGTTCTGTAAGATAGTCGCCTATCCTCACCGTCTTAAACGCGCTCTCATTGCTTAGTCTCTCATAAAGACAGGAAAGGAAATCATGCCCGTCATTTTTATAATGTTCCCAGGCATTTTCCCCGTCCAGGATGATCGAGACAAGATGATCTCCATCGTGTCCTGAAACGCTTTGCCGGATACGGTGCAGACGGCCGATCAGATCATCCACCGCCCTCCTGCTGTCCCATTTGGAATAGACAAATCCGATCAGGTCTGAGATCTGGTGGTCCCGGAAGATCATCGAGACCGTATGTCCAAATCTCTCTGTATAGTAGGGTTTATAGAGCGCCTCAGGGATTCCCTCATCTCCGGCTAATCCACGGTAAAAGTTCATATCTAAGGACTTGGCCAATATCTCCTCATCCGTCGCAATCCACTGAATGCCTGCATCACCAATCAGTGCCAGGGCATCCTCGCTGACAGACCCCTCTGAAGGCCACATCCCTCTCGGAGCATGACCAAATATCTTCTTGTGGTAGGCAACGGCCTTATCAATCTGGGTCTTGGCATCTTCAGGGTGCCTGAATCTATTCCGGGGCAGCATAATCCCCGGAATGGCGGTCTTTGCAATATCTGTATCGCAGAGCAGAGGGAGTATCGGATGATAATACGGGGAGGCAGATATCTCTATCTGTCCCCGCCCTGCCATCTTCCGGTATTCGGGGACAATCATCCGTAATACATCAATCTGCTTCCTGATGAGCTCCCCCTTCTCTTCTTCAGAGAAATCCCGCCCCTTTTCTATCAGATGCATTAACAGCGGATCAGTCCCCTTGAACGTGGGATCAAACCAGGCGAGATTAAACCAGACCTGCAGGTCCAAAAAATCCTGTGGAGTAAACCTGCGGCAGGCCCTCTCAAGCATCTGTGGGTTGGGTTCATACCCCCTCTTCTCCAAAAGGTCTCTGTACCGCGGGTGTACAAACAGCATATTATCCCAATGGAGTGAGAAAAAGTTGTTGAGCAGGAACAGCTTGTCCTGTACTGTAAGCTCGGCGGCCGGTTTCAGGGTCATATCCATATATTCGTCGGTGAGTCCCTGATCCGTGTAATTCAGTATCTGCTCTATTAATGAGGGGACCATATTAAACGTCTGATGGATAGCAGGATAGCCTTCTAATATGGCCGCCATATCATAGTAGTCTTTTATCCCATGGAGCCTGACCCACGGCATGATAAACTTGTTCGAGGTCGGGTCTTTATAGTACGGCTGGTGCATGTGCCATAAAAAGGCGATGTATAATGGACGATCTTTCATCTGAAAATCCCTCTAACTACCCGTCATTCCCACGAAAGTGGGAATCCATATCTCTGTCTGCGTTCTGGATTCCCGCTTGCGCGGGAATGACATGTAATGTTCCTTTATGCCCCAAAGGGGCATGCGGGTTTCACTCGAACCCTTGACCCCTTGACCCCTTTCCTCACTTATCTTTGCTTTCCCCCTGAAACTTGTAGATGATCTCCCCCTCTTTTGCCAATCCCAGATTTTTTCGCGCCAATGCCTCGATAGAATCCGGGTCCGTTTTAAGTGCCTCCACCTCCTCCATCAGTTTCTTGTTCTCTGCATCAAGGCGGGATACATCACTCTGGATACGGTTGTATTCCCCCTTCATAGAGATATATTTTATGACTCCTAAATCGCTGAGGATAAATGACAACAGGAGATAGGAAGAGATAATGACCGCGCCTACTGCCAGGCATATCTTTTTATGCCGCCTGATAAAACCCGAAACCCTGGTTCTCACTGTAGAAAAGCCCTCTTTCCTCTAAACAAGGCCGTCTCGCCAAGTTCTTCCTCTATCCGGATCAATTGATTGTACTTGGCCATCCTGTCGGTCCTTGAGAGGGAACCGGTTTTGATCTGTCCTGTGTTACAGGCCACCGAGAGGTCTGCAATCGTCGTATCCTCTGTCTCGCCGGAACGGTGAGAGATCACTGACGTATAGCCGGCCCTCTTAGCCATCTCCACCGCGTCGAGGGTCTCGGTCAATGTGCCGATCTGATTGACCTTGATCAATATGGAATTGGCAATCCCCTCGCGGATCCCCTTCTCCAATAACTTTACATTGGTCACGAATATATCGTCACCCACTAATTGGACCTTCTTGCCCAGCCTCGATGTCAGGAGCCGCCATCCGTTCCAGTCCTCCTCTGAAAGCCCATCTTCAATAGAGAGAATCGGGTATCTGTTGACCAGTCCCTCATAAAAGCTGATCATGTCTTCAGAGGACCGGCCTCCGGCCCCGCCTCCTTCTCCCTTCAGAATATATTTGCCATTTTCATAAAATTCACTCGATGCGGCATCCAGTGCGATCCATATGTCCTCGCCCGGCCTGTAGCCGGCACCCTCGATGCCTCTGAGGATCAACTGGATCGCCTCTTCATTGGATGAGAGGTTCGGCGCGAAACCGCCCTCATCCCCCACAGCGGTATTATATCCCTTCTTCTGAAGGACGCCTTTCAGTGTATGAAAAACCTCCGTCCCCATCCGGATCGCCTCAGCAATGCTGTCCGTCCCTGCAGGCACGATCATAAACTCCTGCAGGTCCAGATTATTATCTGCATGTTTACCGCCATTCAGGATATTCATCAGGGGGACCGGAAGCTCACGGGCATTCACCCCTCCGATATAGCGGTATAGCGGGAGGGCCGTATCCTCGGCAGCCGCCCTTGCCACGGCAAGCGAGACACTCAAGATAGCATTGGCGCCCAGATTCTCCTTGTTCTCAGTCCCATCCAGTTCCAGCATGATCTTATCAATCAGGACCTGCTCTGTGGCATCAATCCCCTTGATGGCAGGGCCTATCTTATCAATGACATGGATGACGGCCTTGCAGACACCCTTGCCATGATACCGGCCCTTTTCCCCATCCCGCAGCTCTAAGGCCTCCTTCTTCCCCGTAGAGGCGCCGGAGGGGACCGCCGCACGCCCCAGCACCCCGCTCTCCAGGATCACCTCTGCCTCGACGGTTGGATTCCCCCGGGAATCCAGTATCTCCCTTGCAAAGATATCAATTATCTCACTCATCTATTCCTCCCTTTCTCCATTCCGGGGACATCCATACTTAATTCACATGAATTAAGTATGGATGTCCCCGGAACTTCACTTAAGCCTCTTCTTCAGCATCTCATTGACCACTGCCGGATTGGCCTTTCCCCCGGAGAGCTTCATGACCTGCCCCACAAAGAACCCCAGCAGCCGGTCTTTCCCGCCTCTATAGCCCTCAACCTCTTTTGGATTCTCTATAATAACCCTTTCAACATACCCTTCGATCTCGCCCTCATCTGTAATCTGGACCAGCCCCTTTTCCTTCACAATGACATCCGGGTCTTTACCGTTCTTATACATCTCTTCAAACACTGTCTTTGCGATCTTCCCGCTGATGATCCCCTCATCCATCATCTGGATCATCCGGGATAACTGTGCCGGCCTGAGCGGCGACTCCTCTACATCCACCCCGGATATCTTTAACTCCCTCAGTAGATCTCCCATGATCCAGTTGCTGATCACCTTGGGCTTACAGTATTCCTTGATACACTCTTCAAAGAAACCTGCAAGCGACCTGGAAGAGGTCAGCACATGGGCATCATAGGCTGGAATATCGTATTCCCTGATAAAACGGTCCCTCTTCTCATCCGGTAGTTCAGGCAGGCGCTTCCGGATCTCTTCCTGCCACTCCTTCGACACCTCTACAGGCACAAGATCAGGTTCAGGGAAGTACCGGTAGTCATGCGCCTCCTCCTTGGACCTCATTGAGACCGTTACTCCTTTATCCGTATCCCATAGCCTTGTCTCCTGCACCACCCTGCCGCCGCCCTCCAGGATATCAATCTGTCTCTTGATCTCATATTCAAGGGCCTTTTGCACAAATCGGAAGGAGTTCATGTTCTTGACCTCTGCCTTCGTGCCCAGCCTCGTCTCTCCCACAAGTCTCACCGAGACATTGGCATCACAGCGGAAACTCCCCTCTTCCATATTACCGTCACAGATATCCAGATACCGGAGGATCTCCCGGAGGCTTTTCAGATACTCTACGGCCTCTTCAGGCACACGCATATCAGGTTCACTCACGATCTCAATCAATGGGACCCCGGCCCGGTTCAGATCCACAAGGCTTGTATCCTCACTCCCCTCATGGATAGACTTTCCCGCATCCTCCTCCATGTGAATCCTTGTAAGACCGATCCGCTTCGTTCCTCCATCCCTGTCAATCTCAACATACCCGCCCGTTGCCAACGGCTGTTCATACTGGGAGATCTGATACCCTTTGGGCAGATCAGGATAAAAGTAGTTTTTCCGCGCAAACCGGCAGAGCGGCTCAATCCGACAATGGGTGGCATGTGCCATCATGACGGCAAAATTCACCGCCTCCCTGTTTAATACCGGAAGGACCCCCGGCAGCCCCAGACAAACCGGGCATGTCTGGGTATTCGGTGAGGCCCCGAACTTCGTACTGCAGCCGCAGAAGATCTTGGATTTCGTCAGGAGCTGTGCGTGAATCTCCAGACCAATCACCGCCTCGTATTTTTCGTGCACCCTTTCCATAGCCCCTTATCTTGCCTCTTGCTTCTAACTTCTAACTTCTAATTTCTAACTTCTAATTTCTTACTTCTATCTCTGGTCTTCTCTTCCGCCACTCCGTCGTTTGTTCATAGGCATAGGCGACCTGCAGGATCCTCTCCTCATCAAAATGCCTGCCAAGGATCTGCAGTCCTACCGGAAGCCCATCCCCTGTAAACCCGCAGGGGATCGAGATCCCGGGAATCCCTGCAAGATTGACTGAGATCGTGAATATATCCGACAGATACATCTGCAGCGGGTCTGCCGTCTTCTCGCCGACCCGGAATGCCGGTGTCGGGGACGTCGGCGTCAAGATCGCATCCACCTCCTGAAAGGCCCTCTCAAAGTCCCCCTTGATCAGGGTCCTCACCTGCTGCGCTTTTTTATAGTAGGCATCATAATATCCCGCACTTAGCACATAGGTCCCGAGCATGATCCTGCGCTTGACCTCAGGGCCAAACCCTTCATCCCTGGTTTTCATATACATCCCGATGAGGTCATCCGCATCCTTTGTCCTGTACCCGTATTTTATACCGTCATATCTGGCCAGGTTAGAGCTGGCCTCTGCCGTGGCAATGATATAATAGGTGGCAATCGCATATTCTGTATGCGGCAGGGATATCTCCACGGTCTTGGCCCCCAGACCTTCAAGCACCCGGACGGCCTCTTTAACACATCCCTCGACAGAGGGGTCAATCCCGCTTATAAAATACTCCCTTGGAATGCCAAGCCGCAGTCCCTTGATCTCACGCCCTAATACCTTCGTATAGTCCGGTACCGGGAGTCCCACCGAGGTGGAGTCTTTCGGGTCATGCCCGCTGATGGCCTTCAGCAGGATCGCGCAATCAGTGACATCTTTTGTAATCGGGCCGATCTGGTCCAGAGAGGATGCAAAGGCGATTAAACCATAACGGGAGACACGGCCATAGGTGGGCTTTAACCCGACCACCCCGCACAGGGCCGCCGGCTGCCGGATGGATCCTCCTGTATCCGAGCCCAGCGCTGCGATACACTCATCTGCAGCCACCGCCGCTGTAGAACCCCCGCTCGACCCCCCTGGCACCCTGTCCGTATCCCAGGGATTCCTCGTCACCTGATAAGAGGAGTTCTCGGTAGATGACCCCATTGCAAACTCATCCATATTGGTCATCCCGGGGTGGACGTATCCCGCACTCTCTAATCTGTCTATGACGGTGGCGTTGTAGGGAGAGGTGAAGTTATGAAGGATATGAGAGGCACAGGTCGTGCGCACCCCTTTCGTACATATCAGATCTTTGATGGCAATGGGTATCCCCGTGATGGGGGAGACATCACTACGGCTGTCCCGGATAATCTGATCTGCCCTGTCTGCCTGGGCAAAGGCCTTCTCCCCGGTAAGGCATAAGTAGGCACGGACACGGGTATCGACTTCATTGATCCTTTCAAAAACAGACCCGGTTATCTCCCGTGAAGTGATCTCCCTCTTTTTAAAAAGTCCATGGAGCTCGTGAATTGTCTTTCGATAGAGTTCCAGTTCTTCCTCCAAAAATCCCCCCTATCCCCCCTTTAACAAAGGGGGGAAGTAGAGGGGGATTAGCTATTAACCTTCGCTATCCTGTTCTTGTCATCCACAATAATGATCCTGGGCTTAAAGGTCTTCAACTCCTCTTCATTGTAATATTCATAACAGAAGATCACGATCTTATCCCCTGTCACGCCCTTTCTCGCCGTGGGGCCATTGAGACAGACCTGTCCGCTCCCCTTCGGTCCGGGGATCACATAGGTCTCAAAACGCTCCCCGTTATTCATATTCGATATCATGACCTGCTCATACGGGAGTATGCCGGCGGCCTCGATCAGCTCCTGATCAATGGTGATACTCCCCTCGTAAGACAGATTGGCATCGGTCACCGTCGCCCTGTGAATCTTCGATCTCAGCATCTCCCGCAACACGTTTTCTCCTCCATGATTATCTCTCGCTGCTAAAGCCAGCCTTGAAGTCCAGCGCTTCCGCCTCGTCCCACGTTGGCGCTCAAAAATGCCCACACCCACTTCGTGGGTACCCGAAGGAAGGACGAGGATTTGAGTCGAGGCGTACTTATTATAGTACGTTGAGGCTCAAATCCGATGTCCTGACGCCGCACGACCCGTTGCAATTGCCTTCGGCGCAACGGGTGCCCCGCGTTTTTCAGCGCCAACTACTCGATCACCCGGGGTACCCTAAAGAACTCCTCCGTCCTGTCAGGGGCATTCACCAGGGCCTTCCCCCTGTCAATAGACCCGCACACCTCATCTTCCCTCAGAACATTCCTGACAGGCAGGACATGGGATGTCGGTTCTACATCCCTCGTGTCCAGTTCATTCAGCTTCTCTACATAGGTCAGGATATCACTCAGTTGGCGTGTCAATCGCTCAACCTCTTCCTCCCTGAGCGCCAGCCGCGCCAGCTTTGCCACATGCTCTACCTCTTTCCTCGTGATCTTCATAACACCTCAAGATTGGCAAACCTGACAGCCAGCGTCTTCGGCCCGATGGAATAAAATCTCACCACCACCTTCTCCTGCTCCCCTCTCCCCTCAGAGCTTTGAATAACACCCTCACCCCACTGCGAATGACGCACACGGTCTCCTTTTTTAAGCGGCCTCTCATCATCGCATGGCATCTGACTATGGACATTATTATATATGTCATTATACATGTCCGGCTCTCCAATTTCTACCCTGATTTTTGAGTCCTCTTTTATCTCCCTGAAGAACCTCGATTCCCTTCTGGACTGCGACTGGCCGAAGAGGTTTCTTGAGACCGCACTGGTCAGATAGAGCTTCTCCCGCGCCCTGGTAATCCCCACATAGCATAACCTGCGCTCCTCTTCCACCTCTTCCTCACTCTCAAAGGCCCTGACATGCGGAAGGATCCCCTCTTCAAGCCCTGTAATAAAGACAACGGGAAACTCAAGCCCCTTGGCGCTGTGGAGTGTCATCAGCGAGACCATCTTTGCAGCATTGGCCTTACGGGCCGGGGTCTGTGAGTTGATGTGCGAAATATCCTCATCACTCAGGAGACTCACCTCATCCATAAACCCCTCAATCCCCATCTCAGGCATCCTCTCCTCATACCTCTTTGCGGCACCCATCAGCTCCATCACATTCTCAATGCGTTCCTCTCCCTCCTCATCTTTCTTTAATGCCTCCACATATCCTGTCACCTCAAATATCCTTTTGACAAACTCTGAAGGGGGGAGCTCTCTCACCAGGATCCTGAGCTTTTCAATCAGGGAGACAAACCCTTCAAGCTTAGGGTTCCCCGGCGACATATTCACCGCCCCCTGGTACAAAGAAGATCCGCGGGTCTTTGAAAACTCCTCTAAGGCCTTTAACGTGACGGCCCCGATCCCCCGGTGCGGGACATTGATGATCCTCCTGAGACCCACGTTGTCCTCCGGCATTAAAGAGATCCTGATATAGGCCAGGATATCTTTGACCTCTTTCCTTTCATAAAACCGGATCCCTCCAATAATCGTATAGGGTAGGGCGGCCTCCCGCAATGCCTCTTCTATAGCCCTGGATTGCGCATTGGTCCTATAAAGAATGGCAAACTGGCCAGGGTCTCTTCCGCTTTTCATCATAGACCTGATGCAGTTCAGCACATAAGCCGCCTCTCCCCTCTCATCGCTGACCCTGTGATAGACGACAGGTTCCCCGGCAGGATTTTCCGTCCAGAGCTTCTTTTGTTTTCGTCCGATATTTTTCTCGATCAATCGGCCGGCCGCGTTGAGGATAGAGCCTGTGGAACGATAGTTCTGCTCCAGCCTGATGACCATGGCATCCGGATAATCCGATTCAAATCCTAAAATGTTTTGCAGCTCCGCACCCCTGAAGCGATAGATGCTCTGGTCATCATCCCCCACGACACAGAGGTTTCTGTGCCTGTCTGACAGGAGCCTGATTAATTTGTATTGCGACGGGTTTGTATCCTGATACTCATCCACCAGGAGATATTTAAACCTCTCCTGGTATCTGCCCAGGACCTCTGAATCCTTTTCAAAAAGCTCTATGCACCTCATGATCAGGTCATCAAAGTCCATGGCATGGTTGCGGGCCAGTTTATCCTGGTACAGCCTGTAGACCTTTAATACCTTATCCTCCATCCCAAACCCCTGCGCCCCCTGTGAAAACTCCGCAGGGGTTGTCAATCTCCCCTTCAGAAAGGAGATCCGTCTTGCAATAGCGCTTGCCGGATAGAGGTCGTCGCTGATATTGAGCTCTTTGGTACACTCCTTGACCAGTCCTAATTGATCCGCTTTATCGTATACAGAAAAGTCCTTACGGTATCCGATGACCTGGCTGTGCCTCCTCAAAAACCGGAGACAGATCGAGTGGAATGTGCCGGTCCAGAGTCCTTCCATATTCCGCATGCCGCATCCCGCATCCCGCAATTTAAATATCCTTGCCTTCATCTCTTCAGAGGCCTTATTGGTAAATGTCACGGCAAGGATATGACCCGGGGAGACTCCCCGGTGATAGACTAAACAGGCAATACGGTGGGTAATGACCCGTGTCTTTCCGCTTCCCGCACCGGCAAGAATAAGGAGAGGGCCTTCGGCATATTCAACCGCCTGACGCTGTAATGGATTAAGGGCGCTTAGGAGATCCATTTCCCCACATTATTCCACAGTAACACTCTTGGCCAGATTCCTGGGCTGATCCACATCGCACCCCCGCAGTACCGCAACATGGTATGCCAGCAACTGCAGAGGTATCGCTAACAACACAGGGGTTAAGAGGGGGGCAAACTCCGGCAGATAGAAGACATGGTCTGCCCTCCCTGCAATGTCCTGATCCCCTTCATTGGCGATAGCGATGATCCTGCCGCTCCGCGCCTTGACTTCCATAATATTGCTCAGTACTTTATCATAGACGCAATTCTTCGTAATCAGGGCGACGGTGGGCATTTGGTCATCTATAAGGGCGATGGGCCCATGCTTCATCTCTCCTGCAGGATATCCCTCGGCATGGATATAGGAGATCTCCTTGAGCTTCAGGGCGCCCTCCAAGGCTATGGGATAGTTTGGCCCCCGGCCCAGAAACAGAAAATCGCGGTATTGAAAATATTCCCGTGCGACCTCTTCGATCTTCTCCCCCTTCTCCAATACCTTCTCCACCAAGTGCGGGAGCTGTGACAGGACCTCGAGAAGTCCCTTTCCTTCTCCCTGGGAGAGCGTTCCCCTGACCCTGCCCAGATAAATGGCCAGAAGATAGAGCGCTACAAGCTGCGAGGTGAACGTCTTTGTGGCGGCCACTCCAATCTCAGGTCCGGCATGCGTATAGACAATCCCGTCTGACTCCCGCGCCGCTGTACTGCCGACGACATTGCATATCGAGAAGACCTTCCCCTTTTTCTTCCGCGCCTCCCGCATGGCAGCAAGCGTGTCCGCCGTCTCCCCTGACTGTGTCATGGCAATCAGCAGACTCTTTTTATCAATCAACGGATCCCTGTATCTGAATTCCGAGGCCACATCCACCTCAACAGGGATCCTTGCGATCTCCTCGATCATAAATTTCCCCACCAGGGCCGCATGCCATGATGTCCCGCAGGCCACAATGAAGATATTCCTGAGCCCCTGGATATCCTCCACGGACAGACCGATCTCATCCAGATAGACATTTCCCGTATCATAGGAGAGCCTCCCCCGGAGTGTATCCATAATGGCCCTCGGCTGTTCATAGATCTCTTTGAGCATGAAG
>JACRHF010000026.1 GCA_016217665.1 Nitrospirota bacterium
CCTTGAGCGCGTCAATGTAAATCCGGATGACCTGTCCGCTCATCCCTATGGCATCGGGTTGGGGGATAATCCTGCATTCCGGGGGGTCTACGACTGGTCTCTCCTCTCTGCAGGGGCCTCGGTCCAGGCGGCAAGGATGGTGTGCGCCGGGGATGCCGGCGCCGCGTTCAACATCGCCGGCGGCCTGCACCATGCCATGCCGCAAAAGGCCTCAGGCTTCTGTTATATCAATGACCCTGCAGTCGCCATCTATTCCCTGTTAGAACAGGGGAAACGGGTTGCCTACATTGATATTGATGCCCATCATGGAGATGGGGTCCAGCACGCCTTTTATCATACGGACAAGGTCCTCACGATATCGCTTCATGAAAGCGGGGAATTCCTCTTCCCGGGCACCGGATTTGTAGAAGAGACCGGGGAAGGAGAGGGAACAGGCTACTCTGTGAACCTCCCCTTCTATCCGGGGACAGGGGATAGCGTATTTGTCTGGGGTTTTGACCAGGTGGTCCCGCCGCTGATTGAGGCTTATAAACCGGATATCCTTGTGACGCAACTTGGGGTAGACACGATGGCCACGGACCCCCTGGCCCATCTGATGCTGACGACAGAGGGCTTCTGCAGGATGGTGGAGAAGATGCGCTCCTTTGGTATACCCTGGATCGCCTTGGGCGGTGGAGGTTATAATATTGCGAATGTGGCCAGGGCCTGGACCCTCGCCTTTGGCATCCTGTGCAGGACAGATATCCCGGATGAGATCCCGGATATCTGTTCCGGAATGCTTAGAAAATACGGCTTTGAGGGAACAACACTAAGGGACCATGGATCCGAGGCTTTAGGCCAGAGGGGTGAGGATGTCACTACCAGAAAATGGGCCGAGGAGAAGGTCAGATACATCCATGAAAAGATATTCCCGTTCCATGATCTTTAATCAAAGAAATATAATGACAAGGTTTCTCATCTTGATAATTTGTCTCTTTATATTCCCGGTGTCTCATGTCCTGTCCGGTCAGTTGGCCTCTGCAGGGCCTGCCGATATCCCTTCTCTCCTCCTTTCCCTTCCCCTGGATGATGCCGGCGCACCTTCTATCCTATGGTTTGAAAAAGGGAAGGCGCTCTATAAGCTAATGGCTTACAGAGAGGCCGCAGAGGCCTTTTCACGGATAGAAAAGAATGGCGAAAAAAGCGGCGTCCCCCGGGACATCATCGAGGAATCGCTGTACCTCAGGGCAAACAGCCTGATGAAGATTGGGGATTATTCAGGGGCTGCGGCATTGCTCAACCTGATCCCGGACAAGAGCAGGTTTTATAATTATGGCCTTTACACGAAGGCCATGATACATCTTCATCAGGGAAACGAGAAGGATGCCATAGAGGATCTCGGACAGATCTCAAAGGATTCCCCGGCAGAGGATCTTACCTTTAAAGCGCACCTGACATCAGGCTTTATATTCCTTGAAAAGGGCAACCGCTCGGAGGCCGTCAGACATTTTGCGGTGATACCGGTAACCAGCCCATTTTATGCGCAGGCATTGTTTGGTTCAGGATGGTCCTATGCAAGGATGGGGAGGTGGGTAAGGGCGGTCGTCTTCTGGGAAGAGTTGTCCTCACGCTACCCGGAGAGTAAATATGCAAGAGAGGTAATGCCCTACATAGGCCATGCCTATACAAC
Organism: Nitrospirota bacterium; assembly: GCA_016217665.1. Lineage (GTDB taxonomy): Bacteria > Nitrospirota > 9FT-COMBO-42-15 > HDB-SIOI813 > HDB-SIOI813 > JACRHF01. The sequence goes on from JACRHF010000026.1 coordinate 1,670, forward strand.
CCTGAGTGCCTATGGGAAGGCCTTAGAGCAAAATGGCGCCGCATTGCGGTATTATGAGAACCTGCTAAAGAGGGTATCAGATATCGGTAAAGAGATTCCATCGAAGGATATGAAAACGATAACACAGGCAGTAGGTATTGTAGGGGATAAAGGACTGTCTGATGATTTGGAATTGTATCAGGGTCTGTTGTCTGTGGAAGGGTATCTTTTAGGGCAGAAAGACCTCGGGGAGAGTCCTGTCGGGACCCTGATCACTGCCTCAAAAAAGATGAGGGATGACATTGCAGACCGCCTGTCCGAAAGGTTATCCCGCAGGATGGAGGACCTGAGGCATCAATTGTTAGAGGCATCTCTTAACACCTCCCTGGAGATCGCACGGAATCTCAGATTAGAGGGGGGCGGGCGTATCAGTGATGACATGATCTTTAATGAACCATGATCAGAGTTTTAGTGCTATTTATCAGCCTTCTGTTTACAGCCTGCGCCAGGAATAATATAGATGCCATTAAAGAGCAGGAGGTTAAAACCACTACGAAGGAGATACTGACCTTTCAGGACAGGCCGCAGCAGAAGGCGCTGGAATACCGCTGGAAGGCCGTGAAGACGTATGAAGAGTTTATAAAGGCCAACAGAGGCTACAGGGGTGAGGTCATGGCGAAGAGCATGCAGAAGCTCGCAGACATCTATATGGAGATCGAGGAAAATACCTATCTGCGGAAGAGGGGGGAAGTGAATCACTCCAGATCCAGAGGGCTTTACAAAGAGGTATTGGATCTCTACCCTGACCGGCCGGAAAATGAGGACATCCTCTATCAGTTGGCACGCGGTTACATGGAGGAGGGGGACTGGGATGCCTCTAACACCCTGTTGGAAAGGATCATCAGGGAATTCCCAAACGGGAGATTTGCCCGCGAGGCGTATTTCAGACTGGGTGAATATTACTTTCAATACGGAGATAGGCCCAAAACCATCTACTACTACCGGCAGGTCTTAAAAAAGGATGACTATAATTTCTATGATAAGACCCTCTACAAATTGGGATGGACCCTCTTTCAGAACAGGGACTACGAGGCCGCGGCGGATAAATTTATCTCACTCCTTGAGAGAAAGGGCGTCAAACTGACTCCTGAAGGGAAAGAAGAGGTAAAAGAACTCTCGGTGGTAGAGCGGGATATGGTCTGGGATACTATCAAGACCCTAATCCTGGTGTTTGATTACATGGGAGGACACTCCAAGATTGCAGACTATTTCAAGGTGAGGGGTATACAGAGTTTTGAGCCCTATATCTACAGGAGGCTTGGGGATATCTATCTTACGACAGGCAGGTTTAAAGAGGCGGCAGAGATCTATGAGGCCTTTGTCAATACAAACCCTTTGCACGAGGATGCCCCATCATTTCAGACAAAGATTGTCGAGGCATACACCACCGGGAACATGCCGGATCTTGCCTATAATGCACGGATAAGACTTATAGAGACATACAGGGAAGAGGGCCTGTGGTTTAAAGCGAACCGGCGGGGCGCGCAGAAGCGGACGAAGGAGATGGTACAGCTCAATAAAGCCCTGGTTAAGAATGACATGCTGCAGGTTGCAAGGCACCGTTATGCCAACGCCCGTTCGTCCAAAAAGGGGGAGGATTTTAGAGAGGCCCTGGCCTGGTTGCGGAGATTTCTTTCCAACTTTCCTGAAGAGGCTGAAGCGACAGAGGTCAATTTCCTGTTGGCAGAGATCCTCTTTGAAGTGAAGGAGTATGACCACGCCTTCATCGAATATGAAAAGGTGGCCTACCACTATCCACCCTCTCATTTTAGCGCAGAGGCAGGTTATGGGATATTGCTCTCCTTAGAGAAACTGGCAAAACCCTCAGGCACGCTGAGAACCGACAGTCCTTACGCCATCAAATTGGCCGAGATGTGCCGGAGTTTTGCCGGAACCTTTCCGCAGGACAAGAGGAGTCCGGAGGCCCTCTTGACCGCAGTAGACATATTCTCCCAACTGGGTCATTTTGAGGAGGTCAGAAACCTCTCCCAGATGTTGGTCGAAAATAAGCTATCTTCAGACCGGGATAAATACCTCGCCCAGAGGTCTATTGCAGAGAGCTTTCTAAAAGAACAGGAATATAAGAAGAGTGAAGAGGAGATCAGGAAGGCCATCGCCCTCATCCCGGAGAGTGACAAGAAAGACCTCCCCCTGTTGGAAAAAGGGCTTGCCGCCTCGTTATACAAGCAGGCGGAAGGGCTGAAGGCTCAGGGCAAGACGACAGCGGCCGCAGAGGCCTTTGAGAAGGTATACAAGTCTGTGCCCCACTCGGATATCACCCCGGTCGCCTTGTATGACGCCGGGGTACTTTATGAACAAGACAGGGAATGGGATAAGGCCATAAAGACCTATGCCCTCCTCTATCAGAAATATCCGGGCTCACGATATACCTTTGATGCCTTAACACATTGGGGGGGAATAAAAGAACGGCTTAAGGATTACTCCATGGCGGCTCAGGTCTATGAAAAGGCTGCAGAGATTGCGCCGGACTCTAATCTGAGAGAGGAGATCTCCTACAGGGCAGTATCCATGTACGAGATCGGCAAGGATTTAACCGGTTTTTATAATAACTACAGGAAATTCTGGGATAAATTCCCGGAAAGCCGCAGGATGCTGGAACTGACATACAGGGTGGCCGGCAGCAGGGAATCCGTGAAGGACTTTGAGGCCGCCAGGGCATTATACGAGCGGGTGGTCTTGATCCATAAGAAATCAGGAGCAGATGCTACCATAGAGGAGTCGGCGCTTGCGGCCAGGGCACAGCTTATTCTAAGCGACCATCAGAAGACACTCTTTGAAGGGATAAAACTTGTCCGGCCATTGGAAGAGAATTTAATAAAGAAAGAAGACCTCCTTAAGGAGGCCCTAACAAGCTATACCTCTGCTGCCAAATATCGTATCAGTGATATCACGACTGAGGCCACGCACAAGATGGGGGAGATGCTGGAACACCTTAAAGATGCTATCATGGAATCTGAAAGGCCCGGGGAACTCACGCCGGAGCAGCTTGAGGAATATGATTTCCTCCTGGAAGAACAGGCCTACCCCTTTGAAGAGAAGGCCATCACTGTTTACGAGGGGAATGTGCGGAGGACAACAGAGGCCGGGATCTATGATCCATGGGTGAAAAAGAGCTATGAAAGACTTGCAGGGCTTTTACCGGCAAGGTATAAACGGGAGGAGGCCGGAAAGCGGTTTTCAGGGGATGGCTCCGCAGTCATGCCGGACGATCCGGAGTTATACAACAGCCGGGGGATATGGCGCCGGGAGAATGGCGAGTTTACGAAGGCTGAGGAGGATTATCTGAAAAGCATCGCCATACGGCCTCATTTCCCTGATGCCTTTTTAAACCTCGGGATACTGTATGAATTGTATTTAGACAGGCCTGATGCAGCATTGAAAAGTTATAAAGAATATGTACAGTTAGGGGGAGAGAGGGGGGATGTGCCGGCATGGATAGATACCATCGTAAAAAGGATAGGGACACAACTACAAAATTAAAGATGACCGTCGTATTGGGCGGGATTCTGATCCTCTCCCTCTGGAGTGACAGGATATACGCAGAGGCACAGAAGGAGAAAGACAAGAGGATTGAACTTGAAAAAGAGGAGATTGTAGGCATCCTGGAACGGCCGAATGTACTCTTTCCGATACGCTGGAAGGACACAGAAGTGCCGGAGGAAAGGTCCTATGGACTTCAGAGGAGTTTTAAGGAAGAGATCTTTGAATTTGTAGATATGGAAACGATTAAAAGGTTAGTGAATGGGAAACAGTGAATGGGGAGGGGTTATGGAAACATTCTGGGCAGTCATCGATTTCTTTAAGAGCGGCGGTTTTTTTATGTATCCGATCCTGCTGACCCTGTCCCTGGGGACGGCAATCATCATCGAGAGGATCATATTCCTGTCTAAGGCATGGATAGACGGAAGGGCATTCTGGAGCAGGATAGAGCCGGATATCCGGTCCAGGCAATTGGCAGAGGCTATTCAGCAGTGCAGGGAGTCAGAGGCGGCGCTTCCGACGGTCTTAGCAGCAGGATTGGAGAAGGCCATGAACACAAAACTTGCCAAGGAGGACCGGGAAGATTTGGAAAACCATATTGAAGAGGCCATGCTTGCCGTTATGCCGCAATTAGAGCGGCGCACGCATTATCTCCCAACCCTGGCCAACGTCTCTACCCTCCTGGGATTGCTGGGTACGATCATAGGGCTGATCCAGTCCTTCCAGTCCATCACAGCGGCAGACCCTTCACAGAAGGCCACACTGCTGGCACACGGGGTCTCTGTGGCCATGAATACGACTGCCTTTGGCCTGATGGTGGCCATCCCTATCATGCTCTGTTACGCCTATATCCAGTCGCGTACCATAAAGATCGTTGATATGCTGGATGCCTTTTCTATTAAACTTGTCAATGCCCTTACCACTGAGTGAATCGTATGCTGCCGCGTCCTTCATCAAGAAAACACAGGCTCCACGAAGAAAAGGAATTACAGATAACGGCATTCCTGAATCTTATGGTTATCCTGATCCCGTTTTTATTAGTGACCGCAGTATTTGCCCGGATGGCGGCTATCGAGCTTACCCTTCCATCGGAATCGAAGACTTCGTCGGAGAAGAATAGCCGCATCGCCACCCCTCATAAATTCAGGCTTATTATCTCGATCACTGAGAATGAGATCAAGGTGCTGAACAATGAGACCCCGCTTGGGACTTATAAACAGGATGAAAAGGGGTCTTATCATTTTGAACAGTTCACAGAACTTCTGACAAGGCTCAAAAAAGAGTATCCTGAAGAGAAGGGCGCAATAATCCTGAGCATGCCTTCCATTTCCTATAAGACTCTGGTTGAGACGATAGATACGGTGCGTGAAGGATTCCCTGATATATCACTGGGTGAATTATGATATATGTCCCTTCAAGGACAAAGAGACATAAGTATAAATTCAGGATGGATACAGGACTTAACCTTGTCTCCCTGATGGACATCTTCACGACCCTTGTCTTTTTCCTTTTGATACATGTGTCCGGCGAAGGGGAGTCGCTTCAGATTCCGGATATTGTAAGTCTCCCCATCTCCACCTCGACTGACAGGCCTGCGCCTGCCCCTGTAGTCTATGTTACAACGGATAAGATCCTGGTGGGGGATAAGACGATTGCTAACACCGGGGCCGTATTGAACAGCACCGAGGCGTCTATTGATGGCCTGGAGAAGGAGTTAGCCTCTCAAACTGCAGGCCTGAAAGAGGGCGCCAAATCCAGGGGAAAGATAATGATCATGGGGGATAAGACGATCCCCTTTACCCTTCTTAAAAAGGTTATGGTCAGCTGTTCTAAGGCCGGCTATCCGGTGATTACTCTGGCTGTCATCCAGAGAGAAGGCCTATGATCCCGCCATCAGGTGATTATAGTGATGTCCTCTTTAAGAAATTACTGATCCTGTCGCTCCTCGTCTATTTTATTTTCGCCCTATTCATTGAGATGACCCCCTATACCCCAAAGATAATAAAGGGACCCCTAAAGCCGCAGAGGATCGTAAAGCTTACAGAGATCTCTGTAACAGAACAGAAAATCACTGATGAACAAAAGAGGAGGCAGGAAGAGAAGCGATTGGCAGAGGAACGAAGATTAACGGAGGAGCGCAGGAGACAAGAGTTGGAAAGACAACGGCTTGAAGATCAGAAGAGATCAGAGGAGGAGCGGAGACGGCGCATGGAGGCGCAGAAACGATCAGAAGAAGAAAAGCGCTTAGCTGAAGAGCGAAAACGCATCGAAGAACAAAAACGCCTGGAGGAAGAAAAACGCCTGGCTGAAGAGCGAAAACGCCTTGAAGAGCAAAAACGATTAGAGGAAGAAAAACGTTTGGCTGAAGAACGACGCCGCACTGAAGAACAAAAACACCTTGAAGAGGAAAACCGCGCTGCTGCGGAACAACAGCGTATCGAAGAACAAAAACGCCAGGAGGAGAAAAAACGCCTGGCTGAAGAACAACAGCGCATCGAGGAACAGAAACGTTTAGATGAAGAGAAGCGCTTAGCTGAAGAACGACAACGCATTGAAGAACAGAAACGCATGGAGGAAGAAAAACGGTTGGCCGTAGAGCGCAGGCGCATCGAAGAGCAAAAACGCATCGAGGAAGAAAGACGCTTAGCTAAAGAAAAAAACCAGGAGGTGGCCAGGAGCAGCGGCCTGTTAAAGACCATGAAGGGGGGGGGGAAAACCGCAGACAATATCATAGAGGATAAAGAGATCATCAGTGTCCTCTCTGCCCCTTCAGACAAATTGATCCAGTCTCCTCAGGGAAAATCCCAATCAACAGGCCCGAAGGAGCGCACCTCTGTCCAAAAGGCCGTCCCTCCGTCAACAAAAGGGGCCGAGAAGGGATTAAAAGGGAGTGAAGGGATCGGGGATATCTCAGGGACTCTTGCAATAAAGACACCCTCAAGCGGCCTCAGCGGAGAAAGGGGGGCAACGGACATAGAGATCAAACAGGTTGATGTCGGCGGCGGAGGGGGGGGAAGTGGAACCGGGGGAGGGGACGCTTCGGTGGTTCACCCGAGAAGGAGCCAGGAGTCCATCAAAGAGGTTGTTGCCACACACCGGGGGAGCCTGGATTTCATCTATAAGAAGGCCTTGAGGAACAATCCCACCTTAAAGGGGGGCGTGATTATCGAATTTACGATCGCTGCCAACGGGGATGTAACAGGGGGGCGGATTGCATCCAGTACTGTAAAAGACCCCTCCTTTGAAGAACAGGTGTTGAAACGTATCCTCACCTGGAAATTTCCCCCTTTACCAGACAGCGGGAATACCGTAGTCTCCTTTCCCATTGAATTCTCACCGGTGTAGGGTGGAGCTGAACAAGGCAACTGATTATCCTATGACAAATATGACGCCTTAATGACCCTCTCGATTCCGGCTAAATCTCTTTTCACTTCAATCCCGGAAAAGACCTTTTCTTTTTCAAACAGGTTTCTCACATGCCTTGCCTGATTGAAACCGATCTCCAGGATCAAGCCCCCTTGTTGTTTAAGATAGCGCGGGGCCTCCCGGATGATCCGCCTGTAGAAGTCAAGACCGTCTTCACCGCCATAGAGGGCAAGGACCGGCTCATACCCTTTTATCTCTGGTTGGAGCCTTTCCATAGCCTCTTTTGAGACATAAGGAGGATTGGACACGATGAGATCTATCTTCCCCTCCAGTCCCAGGGGCTCTATCGCATTGAATAAATCTCCAACAAGAAATGTGATCTTTTCCTCAACCCTATGTCGCTCAGCATTCTTCCGGGCTATTGCGATTGCCCCTCCGGAGATATCTACTGCATATACCCTTAATCCCCCTCTTTCCCCCATCCCCCCTTTACTCAAGGGGGGATGGGGGGATTTGATCTCCATAGCTATACATATGGCAATACACCCGCTGCCCGTACAAAGGTCAAGCACAGTAACGTCTTTAATTCCGGGGACACCATACTTAATTTCTTGTAAATTAAGTATGGTGTCCCCGGAACACACGCGGTTCACCACCTCTTCTACCAAGAGCTCTGTCTCTGGCCTGGGGATAAGGACCTCTCGATTGACCTTGAACAAAAGCCCCCGGAACTCCACCTCACCCAGGATATACTGCGAAGGCTCTCTCCTCCCCCGCCTTTCTATAACCTCGCTGAATCGTTTCATCTCCCCGGATGTAAGAACCCTTTCCGGATGAATCAGCAGGTCTTTCCGCTGACACCCCAGGACATGCGTCAGGAGATATTCTCCTTCTATATAAGGTTCCGGCACATCGAAGTGAGAAAGATATTCCCTTGCCCACCTCAGGGCCTCGTTGATGTTTGTGCTCATTGTGTTTTTTCCTTGAACTGTGGGATAGTCCCTACTATACTTCAATTAATCTTCATGATCCAGACAAATTTGACATACCTTCTTTTAGGACGTTATTGATTGTTAGATGAAAATATTTTTAAATAGCTTTATCGATTTTTTCAAGGACGACGGGCCTCTGCTCGCCGGTTCCATCTCGTTTTTCTTTATTATGGCCATTTTCCCCTTCTCTCTCTTCCTCGTCTCCATCTTTGGATATTTCCTGGGAGAAAACAAAGAATTCTATGATTTCCTTTTAAAAGAACTTGTACGCTTTTTCCCTCAGGCCACCTCTGAAATAACAAAAGAACTGGGAACCCTGATTACCTATCAAAGGATTGGTATATTCACACTGGTTATATACGGCTTCTTCTCCTACCAACTGTTCATGGCACTGGAAAGGGCCGTCAATCTCATTTTCAAGCAACGGGTCAAAAGGTCATTTTTCATATCAACAGTGCTCTCTCTCGTTGTCGTCACCTTAATCATTGCCCTCCTCATCATCTCCTTTGGTGCAACGTCGGCCATTTCCATGCTCAAATTTCTCACCAAGTTCTTCCCCAACCTGGTGATAAAAACGATCACCAAGGTCCTGATCGGTTTTGTCGTCCCCCTATTCCTTGTATCTCTGATAGCAACATCCCTTTATATCCTGCTCCCGAAAGTTAAAGTTATGATTCTCCATGCCCTGATCGGCGGATTGTTTACGGCCCTTTTTCTGGAGGCCGCAAAACATCTCTTTACCTTTTATATCGCCCTGAACCTCTCACATCTCGGAACGATCTACGGTCCGATTTCTGCTTTTGTCATATTTGTATTGTGGATATTCTACTCGGTCTCCATATTCCTTATCGGAGGTGAAATTGTTCATAATCTCGGGGCATTCAGGTCTCTGAATCGTCCTTCATGACATAACAGGGTTCAGGGTGACAAAATGGACTATTTTGTTGAATGCCTCTCAGATATTGTAATTATTCAACAAGTTATGTTATAGTATCCTGTAATTTACCCAACACTTTGTGAGGACAATCTAAACTATGAATTCCTTTTATAAAAACTTAGGCCTGTGGCTCATCATAGGCATGGTCATGATCCTTCTATATTATCTCTCCCAGCAGACCGCCCCTGCGGCCACGGAGATCGTGTTCAGTGACTTTCTGAACAGGGTCGAGAAGGGGGAGGTTGCTGAGGTGGTGATCAAACTAAATCAGATCAGCGGTGTGCTGAAGGATGGGAAAAAGTTCAGCACCTATACCACAGACTATCCTAACCTCGTAGATGCTTTGAGAGAGAAGGATATCAAGATTACTGTTAAGCCGCCTGATGAGACCCCATGGTATATCGCATTCTTATTTTCCTGGGGGCCGATCCTGCTCTTAGTCGGAGTATGGATATTTTTTATGCGGCAGACACAAATGGGGGGGAACCGTGCCCTATCCTTTGGCAAAAGCCGTGCGAGGCTTCTCACCGAGGAACGCAAGAAGGTGACGTTTGCGGATGTTGCAGGGGTAGACGAGGCAAAGGAAGAGGTCCAGGAGATTATCGAATTCCTGAAGGACCCGCCCAAGTTCCAAAAACTCGGCGGCAGGATCCCGAAGGGTGTCCTGATTGTCGGTCCTCCGGGGACCGGCAAGACCCTCCTTGCAAAGGCGATAGCCGGCGAGGCGAATGTCCCCTTCTTCAGCATCAGCGGCTCTGATTTTGTCGAGATGTTCGTCGGAGTCGGGGCATCCAGGGTGCGTGATCTGTTTGAACAGGGGAAAAAACATGCCCCCTGTATTATATTCATCGATGAGATCGATGCGGTCGGAAGATTGCGCGGGGCAGGCCTGGGAGGTGGACATGACGAGCGCGAACAGACATTAAACCAGCTCCTGGTGGAGATGGATGGCTTTGAAACGAACGAAGGCGTGATCCTCATTGCGGCCACGAACAGACCGGATGTCCTGGACCCTGCACTCCTGAGACCCGGGAGATTCGACAGACAGATCGTGGTCGGGCGACCGGATGTGCGGGGAAGGGTTGGGATATTGAAGGTCCATACCAAGAAAATTCCTCTATCCGGCGATGTCAATCTGGAAACCATTGCCAGAGGGACGCCAGGATTTTCGGGTGCTGAACTTTCAAATCTCGTAAACGAGGCCGCGCTCTTTGCGGCAAGGATGAACAAAAAAACTGTCGAGATGGAAGACTTTGAAGCGGCCAAGGACAAGGTGTTGATGGGTGTGGAGAGAAAGAGCCTCCTGATCAGTGAGCAGGAGAAGAAGAACACCGCTTACCATGAGGCAGGACACACGCTGGTAGCAAGGCTCCTGCCGGGGACAGACCCGATCCACAAGGTGACTATTATCCCGCGGGGGAGGGCCCTTGGGGTTACCCAGCAATTGCCCGTGGACGATAAGTATACCTATTCAAAGGAATATCTGTATACCAACATCGCTGTCCTGTTAGGGGGAAGAATTGCCGAGGAACTCATGCTGAACCATATGACGACAGGGGCCGGAAATGACATCGAAAGGGCCTCTGATCTGGCCAGAAAGATGGTCTGTGAATGGGGGATGAGCGAGAGGCTGGGCCCCCTGACCTTCGGAAAAAAGCAGGAGGAGATCTTCTTAGGCCGCGAGATCGCCCAGCACAGGGATTACAGTGAACAGACGGCGCTCCTGATTGACGAGGAGGTCAAGCGGCTGGTAATGGAAAACTACGACCGAACCAAAAAACTTTTAAAAGACAATATCAATACCCTGAAGGCCCTGGCAGAGGCCTTGCTGGAGAATGAGGTATTAGACGGCCCGGAGATTGACGAGATTATCAGAACTACGACTGTGGAGAGGTGACGACATTTCCAGATAGAACCTGCTTGATGGGGATCATTAATGTAACCCCGGATTCCTTCTCAGATGGAGGTCTGTTTTTTGATCCAGGAAAGGCCGTTGATCACGGGCTTGCGTTAGAGGCTGAAGGCGCTGATATCCTCGATGTAGGGGGCGAGTCTACCCGGCCAGGAGCCATGCCTGTGCCGGCTGAAGAAGAGATCAAAAGGGTTATCCCGGTCATTAAGGCCCTGTCAACACAAGTAAAGGTCCCCCTATCCATCGATACCTACAAGGCGGAAGTTGCTAAATTGGCTATAGAGGCCGGGGCCTCTATCATCAACGACATCAGCGCCCTGAGATTCGACCCGGACATGGTAAATATCGCACGGGGGTATAAAACCCCTGTGGTGCTGATGCACATGCTCGGAAGCCCAAGGGATATGCAGATGAATCCAGTATATGATGACGTCGTGCAGGATGTCTATCATTTTCTCAGAGAGAGGATAGGATATGCGGAAAGAAACGGTATCCGTCATGAAGATATCATCATAGACCCCGGGATTGGTTTTGGGAAGAGGCTCCATCATAATCTTTCGCTGATCAAACATCTGGAGGTATTTAAAGGCCTGCACTGTCCCATTCTAATCGGACCGTCGCGAAAATCTTTTATCGGCGAGACATTAAGGCATCCTGCAGATGATAGGATAGAAGGGACAGCGGCCGTTGTTGCGGTCGCTGTTATGAAGGGGGCCAATATCATCCGGGTCCACGATGTTAAGATCATGAAAGCCATCGCCAGGATGGTTGATGCCATAAAAACAGTGAATAGTAAATAGTGATTAAGGTAGCCTGATGGAATTTTTAAAAGACTTGCTCCAGGAGATACGATGGCAGGATATCCTAGATATCCTCATCGTCACCTTTGTATTCTACCGCCTGTTACTTCTGATCAAAGGCACACGGGCCTTTCAGATGCTCATGGGCCTTGTCATCCTCTTCATCGCCTATGTGATATCCAAATGGGCAGGTCTGTACACCCTGGAATGGTTAATCCAAAGCCTCTGGTCCTATATCGTACTGGCGCTCATCATCCTTTTTCAGCCGGAGATCCGGAAGGCCCTGGCCCAGATGGGTCAAAATCCCCTGACGCAACGCCTGATATCTATAGAAGAGTCAAAGAACATAGAAGAGATCATCCGGGCATGCGTCTCCTTAGCCAACAAGAAGATAGGGGCTATTTTAGTTATTGAACGTAAGATACAACTGCGCGATCTCGTTGAGATGGGCATCCCTCTGGATGCCAGGATAACCAAAGAATTACTCACCAGCATATTCCTCCCCTACTCCCCTATCCATGACGGGGCTATCATTATCAACGGCGACAGGATAGCGGCAGGAGGGTGCTTTCTGCCGCTCACCCTCAGCCCCAATATAAGCAAATCTCTCGGAACGAGGCACAGGGCCGCTATTGGTGTTACTGAAGAGACGGACGCCGTGGCCATAGTCGTCTCTGAGGAGACAGGCACTATCTCTGTCAGTATCGGGGGGGATATGACCCGGGATTTGGATGCGGCCGCCTTAAGACGGTTATTGACAAGGATATTCCAGCGGGAGAGA
>JACRHF010000027.1 GCA_016217665.1 Nitrospirota bacterium
CCCGGCCCTTGAGCTTAAGGAGGCTGTAAAGTCCTTAGAGATGGCAGAGCTTAAGGCACGTTTGGCCAAAAGTGAGCTCATAGAGGCCAACCTCAGATTGGTGGTAAGTATTGCCAAAAAATATACGAATCGGGGTCTCCAATTTTTGGATCTTATCCAGGAAGGCAACATAGGCCTGATGAAGGCCGTAGACAAGTTTGAGTACCGGCGTGGGTATAAGTTCAGTACGTATGCCACCTGGTGGATCAGACAGGCGATTACCAGGGCTATTGCAGACCAGGCCCGTACGATCAGAATCCCTGTGCATATGATCGAAACGATCAACAAGCTGATCCGTACGTCCCGGCAGCTTGTCCAGGAGATCGGACGGGAGCCTACCCCTGAGGAGATTGCAGCTGAGATGAAACTCCCGGTGGATAAGGTAAGAAAGGTGCTCAAGATAGCCAAAGAGCCCATTTCCTTAGAGACTCCTGTCGGGGAGGAGGAGGACAGTCATCTTGGTGATTTTATAGAGGACAAGAAGGCCATATCTCCTATCGAGGCTGCAATCAAAGCCAATCTGCATGGCCAGATTGATTCGGTGTTAAAAACCCTTACCCCAAGGGAGGAAAAGGTGTTACGGATGCGTTTCGGCATAGGAGAAGTGACAGACCACACCCTTGAAGAGGTGGGGCAGACCTTTGATGTTACGCGGGAGAGGATACGCCAGATAGAGGCAAAGGCTTTAAGAAAACTGAGACATCCAAGCCGCAGCAAACGGCTTAAGAGCTTTGTTGATTAGACAGGTTGCTGAAAAAGTCCAGCAACCTGTCATTCTGAGGAGCCGAAGGCGACGAAGAATCTGACACGAAGTGTCATCCTGAGGGCGAATGCCCGAAGGATCTGAAAAACATCAGCTTCTTCCCCTTCACTTCGTTCAGGGTCAGGATGACAGGCAAAAAGGCTTTTTCAGCAGTCTGTTGGACTGAAGGGCCCATAGCTCAGATTGGTAGAGCTACCGGCTCATAACCGGTTGGTCCCAGGTTCGATCCCTGGTGGGCCCATCATATAAGATACCCATAGACATGGAATTCATTCCCAATGAGCAATTAAGATTTCTTGTCCAGATTCAGGAAAAAGACAGCCGGATTTTAGAGATTGCAGAGAAGCAAAAGGTCCTTCCTGATCTTATAGCCTCCCTGAAAGTCAACTTAGAGAGGGAAGAGGTAAGTCTTTCAGAGGCAGTCGCGGATTACGATAATGCCTCTAAAGAGCGGAGAGATCTTGAAGGCCGCCTTAAGGATGCAGAAGAGAAGGTCAGGAAATTAAAAGGCAGGATACCGGAGATTAAGACCAACAAAGAGTATCAGGCCCTGTTAAAGGAGATCGAGCTTGCCGGACAAGAGGAGTCAGATATTGAAGAGAAGATCCTTATATTGCTGGAGAAGATTGACATCCTGAAGGCCGTACGCACGGAGAAGGAACGCATTGTTGCTGAAGAGGAGAAAAAGTTTAAGGGAGAAAAGGAGAAGATAGAGAAAGAATCCCAGCAATTATCTGAAAGGCTCGAAGAGATAGAATCTCAGAAATCCGTTATTGTTTCCCAGGTAGATTCCAAGGTCATATCAGAATATAACAGATTGATATCCGCAAGAAGAGGACTGGCTGTCGTCCTGGTAAAGAATGAATTCTGCCAGGGGTGCCATATACGCATCCCCCCTCAGATTTTCACAGAGATCCGGAAGAATGATAAGATAATCCACTGTCTGAGCTGCCAGAGGGTCCTTTATTGGAAACCAGATTGACTATCTTTACAGATGGTGTCGCGCGCGGAAACCCCGGTGATGGAGGATTTGGGGTCATTATCAAAGGGAGAGACGGAAACCTCCTGGAAGAGATAGGCGGATATCTGGGGGTGACGACAAATAATTTTGCAGAGTATAGCGGCTTAGTGGCCGCATTAAAGGCGTCTCTTAAATATCAGGCAGCTCATATAGAGATCTATTCAGACTCTCAGCTCGTGGTAAGACAGCTCAATGGCCTGTACCGTGTGAAGAGCGAATCGCTTCTCCCCCTGCATAAAGAGGCCAGGAGATTGATGTCATTGATGGAAAATGTCTCGGTATATTATATCCCAAGAGAAAAAAATAAAGAGGCAGATGCCTTAGCCAATAAGGCTGTAGATCAGAAGATTTTGACAAGTGCGGACTAAGTAAAATAGATGATCGCCCTTGATTCTCCAGCCCCCCTTTGCTAAAGGGGGAATAAGGGGGATAAAGGGAGGAAAGTCCGAACTCCGCAGGGCATGGTGCTGGGTAACGCCCAGTGGGGGTAACCCTAAGGAAAGTGCCACAGAGAACAGACCGCCTAAGAAAGGCAGATAAAACTGTCTTTCCGGCAAGGGTGAAACGGCGAGGTAAGAGCTCACCGCTCCATTGGCGACAATGGGGGCACGGTAAACCCCACCAGGAGCAA
>JACRHF010000028.1 GCA_016217665.1 Nitrospirota bacterium
CCTTTCAGTCCATGTAAAATAGCTGGCTACCCCAATATCCTGAAGAAGTTTTATCCCGACATTCCTCAATACCATACTCCCGGAACTGTCAAACTCTGGGAGTCCCCCGGCAGAGCCGGGGGTTTACCCATGATTAATTAGGCGGTTTTCTCCGCTAATCTGGAAGCTGAGATTGCAGCCACTAATCTTCTTGCAGTCTTGCCATGAAGGATGTTCAATAACTTCTTTGTAGTGTTCGCACGCATAGAATAGCCTGACTGCCTGAAGCTCAAGGTCTTCTGGAAATGCGTCAGCAAGTGTTTGTACTTGGGCTTTGAATGTTCCATGCTGCATCTTTGCCATTTCTTTGTCTTTATCAGTATCCGACTTTGGATATCCAAGAACATAGCCATAATGATCCCAAAGCAGATTTGATGCCTGCCATGCATTCTTACCAGAACGTGCATTCTCTTTAGGTACGATAAACCTTCGTCCTATCAATCTTTTACCGGAAGACGTTCGAGTATCCTGCAAATTAATAAACTCTCCACCTTGATTAATAACAATTAGAAAAGGAATTTCTTTCTGTTCAAATCCTTCAGGAGGCAACTCATTTTCTTTCCTCTCATAATATTTCGCCAATGCCTGCAATATCATTGTCTCACCTCCTTTTCGTCAATCATCATTTGCCCATTCTTGAGGCTTGCCCGAAAGAATGAAGGCCGGCAATGATCGTTACAGAAATGAGGGTTCTTGTTGTTATCAGAACCCTCATGGTGAATATCATAGAGCATCCATCCGAGTTCGCGTGTTTCAGGAATGGGCTCTGTAAGCGGTTTGCCGTTTGTGAAGACTTCAAACTCTGCCGCAAATTCCCGGCACCCGAGATAGGGGCGATGGAAACATTGTCCTTTCTCCGCCCTGCGAAGAAACATCTCCTGAAATTTGACGATGCTGTCCTCAGCCCCTGCCTTGCCGGTAAGCTCGAAGCAGGCATGTATTGTGTAAGCCACGTCTCTCAGGAGCAATCCCGCGCGCTGCTGCCTCTGCTCTTCGATAAAAATCCCATCTGTGCGGGGTGACATGACCGAGCCGACTTCATTCCTCCGTACAGATTCCCACTTGATGGGGCTCAGCACGTCAATCTGAGTTACTTTCCATTGAATGGCGGGTTTCCATAGTATCGCTTCAAGCACCCCGCGCGCCGCCGACGGGGTCATCACGTCGTAGGAGACTCGTTCAACCTTCATCTCCGGTCTTGTGAAACATGCGTTTCTGCCCCATATCTTCAGCCGGAAGGGGCGACTCTTGATATTTGGTTCACCCATCTGTTTCCCTCCTTTCACAATTATTTTTTACTAACACATTAGATCATCCGGTTCGTAGATCATGGACTTGTCAGGGCGGAGGCCAAGATCGGGATGATACATTGCCCCGGATTCCTGAACAAATATACCCGGATGAACCTCCGAAATAGCGCCTTCATTGTGAAGCTTTTTATGCACATAAACCGGAAGATTCACTACATACCGCTGCAACTTTCGCATCAGCCATCGTTCCGGGCCCTTCTTTTTTAACAAACCAGTTAACATCTCTCCTTCTCCATAGCGAACAATCACAGGTGCATACTGTTTATCATCGATCAATTTAAATTTCTTTGCGGCAGTATAAAAACTGAATCGAAGCCCGCTGTCAGTCTCGAGGTCTTTTAAAATATCATGTTTGTCAAGGTTATCTCCTTGTAGCCAATAAAGTTCTCTAAAGAATTGCTTAAATCTTTCTGGCGAAAGTAAATCGCCTGTTTTTTCAGAAAGCATCCGTCTACCTATTTCCGCCGCTTGTCGGAGATAGCCCACCGGAATTTTACTTGGCGGCACAAAGACCACTACGTTCCCTTGCTCGAGAACTCCCTCCCGATTGCATCTGCCTGCAGCCTGGGCAATCGAGTCAAGTCCTGAAAGGGCACGGTATGCGACAGGAAAATCAAGGTCGACGCCTGCCTCCACAAGCTGAGTGCTGATGACACGTGTGGGAAATTTATCTTCGAGTCGCTGTTTTATATTGGCAATGACCTTTGACCGATGCGCCCCACACATAAGGGCAGAAAGATGGAATGTTCCTTCCGGCATTAATTCATAAAGCATCCGGCAGTCGTCACGCCTGTTGACGATGCAGAGGACTGAGGGATATTGAGTGAGTTCAGAGGCAAGGCCTTCCCATGTGCGAGGGGTAATAAGGTCGTCAGGAATATGAACCTCCACCCGCCGGAATGCCTCATGCAACGAAATGGGGTTTCCCATAATTTCGACTGTATTCCGCAATCCTTCAAAATGGTAATCAGTGGATTTATGTTCGCTGAAAGCGGGCTGTGTTGCCGTACTCAAAATAAATGTTACGTCATAATTCTGATGAAGCTCCTTGATGGTCTGAAGAATAGGCTTGAGATATTCAGGCGGAAGTAATTGGACTTCGTCAAGAATTACGATACTATTTACAATATTATGAAGTTTCCGGCAGCGACTTGAGCGGTTGGCAAAAAGGGACTCAAAGAATTGGACTGACGTCGTTACAATGATAGGCGCGTCCCAATTTTCACAGGCAAGCCGGCTCCTTGCGGTCTCCTGTCCTTCATCCGACACATCTACATTGCTGTGATGCTCTATTACAGCATCTTTGAATATCTGTCTGAATTGATCAGCTGTCTGCTCAATAATACTCGTGTAGGGGATCACGTAAATGATGCGCCTCTTGGCGTATTTATCTGCATGATGCAAGGCAAACGCAATAGATGAGAGTGTCTTTCCGCCTCCTGTCGGAACGGTCAATGTGAAGATTGCAGGCTCATGTGCTGATTTTGCGAGGCACTCTCTTAATATCTCAGCCCGCTGTTTGTTCACGGGGGTATCATCCGCCTCAGCCTCTTTTTTTGTCATGTAAGATTCAAAAGGAGGCAATAGTTCATCCAGTGAAGGATAACCTTTGCGCGCCTTTGATTTCTCAGGATCAAGAAACGCCTCTGTATCAAGAAAATCTGCATCAACAAGACAAGAGAATAACATCCTGAGCCATAGGGCATGTCCATCTTTTGTCCTGAACTGTTGTGCGGGTAAAGATTGTTCCATAATTTCCTGTGGGATGTTCGATGCGAGGACTTTCTGCAGGAGCACATCATTCTGAAGACGATGCTCCAGACCTTTTCTACCTGCCGTATCAGGATACCAATCAGGGAGTCCGGCGTGATGCCCGGCAATTGGATAGCTTAAGATGCGACCCGCTGTTTTGAACTTTTCAATGGTATGAATTGCCCCTGCAGTCGAATGATCCACCCGCCCCGGCCTTGTCTCAATGTGTGCCTCGCCTCCGGCAGCGGTGCGGAGCATCTTTTGAAAATCCTCTGAATACTTCCCCAGATCATGCCACAACCCCGCCAGGTATGCCCAGTCACCAGAATTGAATGCCTCTGCAAATTTCTTTGCAAGACTTGCGACATTCAGTAAATGGTCCTGCAGCCCATGCCATTCGCTGGTCGGCTTTCCTTCCACGCTATGGGCGTAATATTCCATCGTTTTCGCTCGAAAATCTCCGATCCAATCCCCCTTTATCCCCCTTTTCTAAAGGGGGGAGGGGGGGATTGGATTTCTTGGGTTGTTTTCTTAAGGCTAATATCATGACACATATAAGCAGTATGTTAGGCAGTAAATTGTTTTTGATGAGGCTAACGTATCAGGATGGGATTTTGCTGTCAACAGGGATTTCGTTTACTGAAACGTCACTTCCTTATTATCCGTGCCAATAGCGCTGTGACTCCGGCAAAGATCCCGAGTATCACAAGGGGTTCTCCATAGAGGGGGAAGAAACCGGTCGTTGCTGGGGATAGGGTGGATGCACCCGGTGAAGGTGCCCCTTCAAGGATAAGATAGGTTGCTACAGAGGCGAGTCCTGGCATGAGGGCAGCAAGCCCAAGGATTGTTCCGGTGATGGCCAATAGGGTCTTCGCAAAGTAGGGGCGGTCACCGTGGACATAGTCCGGATGGGTGGAGAAGTATTTTTTATGGTTCAGGCCGGATGCCGCAGGCGAATTCTTCAGAACCGGCATCCCTGCGGAATACCAGTATCCGAGCCCGATACAAATGGCCCCGGCTGTTGCATTACCGAGGGTGACCGGGAGCTGGTTGTAGAAGAAAAACTGCCCCCATGTGATCTTGGCCCCTGCCATGATGCCTGCAGGGATCAGGAACATGTTGACGACGCTGTGTTCCAGACCGAGTGTGAAGAACGTGGCGGTCGGGAACCATATAAGAAAGAATTTGCCTACCGTCTCTTTTGACCTGAAGGAGAGGTAGACTGCAAGGTCAACGAGCCATACGCAGGCAAGGGCCCTCCAGAATGCCTGGCTGAAGGTGAGCGAAGATTTCATGATGGTTATATTGTGCAGGAGCTCCGCCCATGCGGGGTTGGCGTACCCTGGCCCGATGATGATGTTGGAACCCTTGATCAGGAGCCATGCGCAGAAAAGCCCCCCGGCGAAGTTTCCCGCGTAACTTCCTGCCAGCGTATAAAGGACGGCCTTCCATGGCGCCCTTCCGGTCATGCCGGCAACAGGCGCGTTCATCGCGGTGCCTGTCCACATCTCCCCTCCGCCGATGACAAGGGATATAAGGCCGATGGGGAATACCAGCCCCATAACGAGCTTCTGGAGTCCGGGGGTCTGGACCCCTGCGCCTGCCACGAGGCTTAAGGTGGTGGCAAAGGATAGATAAGATGCCGCTATAAATCCCAGAACAAAGATCTGTCCGAGGCCCAGCCTCGATTTGGTTACCCCGACTGCGGCTAATTCATGGATCGTGTCTGAAAGACCGGCGTATGGGACGAATCGTGATGACTCTCCCTGCACGTCTTGTTGCATTGTGTACCTCCATATAATAAAGATCTCAAAATTGAATAGACATTGTTGAGGAAATCTCCCCTAACCCCTCTTTGAAAAAGAGGGGGAAAGGTCAGGAGGATTCTTGCTCCATGCCTTTTCAGCAGCCTGTCAGACTTTCTGCCCAGGGGTCTTTGTAGGCCGCCGCTACCACATCAATCCTTTCTCTTAATCGTCCCACGATCCCAAGCTTGTCTTCTAAGATGACCTCACGGATATGGTCTATCCCAACCCGTTCTATGAAGTGGCTGGTCCGCTCCTGCCATCTCGCGTTTTCCCGGTAGTACTGGATAAAGAGCCCTGTAACATCCAATACCTCCTCTCGGGTCTTGACGGTTGTAAGAAGGTCCGCAATCCTCGGTTTCACGCCTCCATTCCCTCCGACATAGATCTCCCATCCGGTCTGGATCCCCACGATCCCGATGTCCTTGATCCCTGACTCAGCGCAGTTCCGGGGACACCCGGAGACCGCCATCTTGATCTTTCCGGGACAGGGGATCCCCTGATAGCGATGTTCCATCTCAATCCCGAGAGTGATGGAATCCTGGACACCGAAGCGGCAGAAGGTCTCGCCCACACAGGTCTTGCAAGTCCTGACGGCCTTTGTATAGGCATGGCCCGAGGGCATCCCAAGCTCTGCCCATACCGATGGCAGGAGATCCCCTGGAATCCCCAGGAGGTCTATCCGCTGTCCCCCGGTAATCTTGACCATGGGGACACTGTATCTCTCTGCCACGCTGGCAATTTGTCTAAGTTGCCCGGGGGTGGTCACCCCTCCATAGATCCGTGGAACCACTGAGAAGGTCCCGTCCTTCTGGATATTGGCATGGAACTGGTCATTGACAAGAAGGGCATCGAACTCCTTTTCATAGGCATCCAGATAGAGTTCTGTGAGCATGTAACTGAGGGCGGGCCTGCAGGTATCGCATCCAGTCCCATTTCCTATCGCCGCTAAAATGGTGTTCACAGATTTCAGTCTACGGGCAATCACCTCCTCACGGATATCCTCCCAGACCATCGGGATGCAGTCACAGAGATGAGAAGGTCTCTCCTGTTTAACATACTCTCCGCCCAGGACCTGTTGCAGTATCTGCTCAATCAGGGGTGTGCACCCCTTGCAGGATGTGCATGCACGCGTCTTTTCAGAGACCTCTTTGATGCTGGTTAGTTGATGCTCCTCGATGGCGTTGATGATCGTCCCCTTACTGACCCCTTTGCACCCGCAGATGATGGCATCATCCGGCATGGCGGCTATCGAGGTCACACCCTGGGGCTGACCCGTGAGGAGGGTCTTTCTCTGAAGTGAGATATCTTCCTGATGCTGGATGTGTCCAAGATACCGGCTGTACCCGTCGAGGTTTCCCAGAAGGATGGCCCCTACCATCCTTCCCCCTGAGATCACCAGTTTTTTATAGATGGCGGCCCCGGGGTCGCTATAGACGATCTCCTCACACCCTATCTTCCCCTGAATGTTGCCGATGGAGGCGAGGGGAATCCCCGCGACCTTAAGCTTTGTTGCGACGACAGAGCCTTCATACCGGATGCCGTCACTGCCGGCCATGGCCGCTGCAGCGACCTTGGCCTGTTCCATCAGGGGTGCCACGATGCCGTAGATCGTCCCCCGATGCTCCACGCACTCCCCAACAGCATAGATGTCAGGGTGACTGGTCTGCATCGAATCATTGACAATAATCCCCCGGTTCACTGAGAGGCCGGCGTCCTTAGCCAGGGGCACATTGGGGCGTATCCCGGTGGCAATCACAATCATATCTGCCTCGCGGACATTACCGTCCGTAAAATGGAGCGCCTCCAGATGTCCGTTATTCGTAATCACCTCATCTGCACAACATCCGAGTGCGACCTGAATTCCCAGTCCGGAGACCTCTTTCCTGAGGATCTCTGAACCTGCGGCATCCACCTGCATCTCCATCAGGCGGTCTACGAGATGGACGATCGTGACATCTACCCCCTGGCGGATCAATCCGCTGGCGGCCTCGATGCCTAACAGTCCGCCGCCGATCACGATGGCCTTCCTGCTCTTCTGTGCCTGTTGGATCATGGACTGGGTATCTTCGATATTCCTGAAGGTGAAGACCCCGGGGATCAGTACGCCATCGGTCTGTATCCCCCTGATAGGGGGGATGAAGGGGACACTCCCTGTGGCAATGAGGAGTTTATCAAAAGGGTATGGATCGCCTTTCTCTGTGATGATACTTTTTCCGCTGAGATCAATCCTGCTTACCGTGGCATTGAGATGGAGTTCGATCCCGCGTTGTTCATACCAGTCTAAGGGGTTCAGGATGATATCCTCGAAGCCGGCTTCCCCTGCAAGGACAGAGGAGAGGAGGACGCGGTTATAGTTGATATGGGGTTCAGAGCCGAATATCGTAACCGCAACATCGCTCCTCCTGGCAAGGAGGTGCTCGACGGTTGCCACACCGGCCATCCCGTTTCCTATGACAATCAGACGCTCGCTTGTTTTCATTTGAGAATCTCCGATAAAATCCCGCTTTGTCATAATCCCCCCGCGATCAAATCCCCCCTTGCCCCCCTTTTCTAAAGGGGGGGTAAGAAAATAATCTCCCCCTTTGAAAAAGGGGGATTAAGGGGGATTTCTTACGATTATTTTATAAGCTCCTGGTTTTGGACATTTCTTATTTCTATTTCAAAAGGCTTGCCAGAGGGTGTTGCGAGTTATATCCTATTGATATAAAAGGGATATATCAGCAATGTGTTTCTTAGGGATGTGATTTAAGGGGACGTTTAGCAAACTAAATTGTAGTCTTTACTACCATATTGTACCATTTTCTTGCCGCAAACTTTCTCACCTCCTCGAAGCTGAGCAGCAACAGGGCGAAGGGGATAAAGAAGAACCAGGTCGTCACAGGGATTGGGGCGGTTCCCACGATGGCATTGCCGGGAGAGGTATAGACGATCAAGGCAAGGAGGGTGATCTCAATGACGATCCCCAGGGGGATCAGCCAGTTGGTTCTTATCGGGAGTGAGGATACGGAGAGGAGGCGTGAGCGGCAGACTAAGACGTTTGCCACCTGCGTGACGATGATCCCTGTGAGGCATATGGTCGTCGCCTTGAGATAGATGGGGTCATGGGTGGAGAGGGTCTCCCCCCAGTGCCAGCCGCTGATCGAAAGGAACCAGAAGAAACCGGTCATGGAGGCGACGGCCTCTATGGGGCCAAGGAAGAGATAGGCCCGTGCCAGGAGGGGGAAAGAGAGGAGCCTCTCTTTGACAGACCTTGGCGGTCTCTTCAGGATGCCCGGTTCAGGGGGCTCTGCCCCAAGCGCCAGTGCCGGCAGCATGTCGGTTCCCAGGTCCACGGCGAGTATCTGGATAATTGTCAGAGGGAGGGGTATTCCCAGTATCACATAGGCGATATAGGGGATGATCTCGGGGATATTACTGCTCAAGATATAGGTGGTGAATTTTTTTATGTTTTCAAATACAGTCCGTCCCTCCTCAATGGCCTTTACGATGGTTGCAAAGTTGTCGTCCATCAGGATGATGTCTGATGCCTCCCTGGCCACATCGGTCCCTGTAAGTCCCATGGCCACGCCGATGTCTGCCTTCTTCAGGGCAGGGGCGTCATTCACGCCATCTCCGGTAACGGCGATGACCTCCCCGAGCTCCTTTAGGGCAGAGACGATCGTCATCTTGTCTTCCGGCGTGACGCGGGCAAAGGCGATCTCCCTTTGCTGAAGGATGCGGAGCAGGTCCTCATGTCGCATCCCTTTGAGATCAGGCCCCTTGATGACGACCGGATCTCTGAATAACCCGATCTCCCTGCCGATGGCCTTAGCCGTCTCAGGATTATCTCCTGTCACCATGATGATCCTGACCCCGGCCTCTCCGCACCCCCTGATCGCCTCCGGGACTTCAGGCCTCGGCGGGTCTTCCATGCCCACAAGACCCAGGAATACCAGACTGCCGATGGTCTCCCATCCGGGGCACTGAACCCCTCCGGAACCCTGATCCTGCTGGAGGGCATCTATGTCGTCGCACTCCTGATAGGCAACGGCCAGGACCCTCAGTGCCCTGACGGTCATCTCATCGAGGACGTGTGCCACCTCTTCTTGTCTGTGATGATCAAAGGGGACCACCTCTCCTCCGATGAACGAGGTGGAGCACAATGGCAATACAGATTCAGGGGCGCCTTTAACATAGATTATCCCTGTGTCATCTCCTCGATGGAGGGTGGCCATCCATTTCCTGAATGGATCAAAGGGGTGTTCGGCAATTCGAGGTTTACATGAGGTTAGACTCTTGATCTCTACATAATTCTGTGAAAATTCTATCAACGCCTTTTCCGTAGGGTCTCCTATCAGGACACCATCCCGGACATGGACATCATTACACAGACCGACTCCCTCGATAAGTCTCTCCATGCCAGGATGCGTGATCTCACCTTTTGGCGGGACTCCCTGGAGTTTCCCTTCGACATACAGCTTGACCACCGACATCTTATTCTGCGTCAGTGTCCCTGTCTTGTCCGTGCAGATGACCGTGACAGAGCCTAAGGTCTCCACAGAGGTGAGGGTCCTGACCAGGGCCTTCTTCTTTGCCATCCTCTGGCTCGCCATAGCCAGAGACAGGGTGACTGTGGGGAGAAGCCCTTCAGGGACATTGGCAACTACGATGCCGAGGGCAAATATGAAATTCTCCCAGAACCCCCTCCCCATAAAGACTCCTGCCGCAAAAAATAGGACGCCAAGGGAGATGGCAATCAGTGAAATCGTCCTGGTGACGCGGATGGTCTCAAGTTCAAGGGGACTAATCCCGCTGACGACCGTTGAGGTAAGGCGTGCTATCTTTCCGAATTCTGTACTCATCCCGGTTGCAAAAACGACCCCTCGCCCTTGTCCTCGCACCACCGAGGTCCCTGCAAAGACGATATTCAGGCTCTCTGTCAACTCCGCATCCGGGTGGGGTAACGCATCCCTTTGGACAGGATTGGCCTCCCCGGAGAGGGATGAATTGTCCACCTTCATCTCTACGGACTCTATAAGCCGGATATCCGCAGGCACCCTGTCCCCCTCTTTTAAGAGCACGATATCCCCTGGAACGGCCTCACCCGCCCTGATCTCCTTCTCCCTCCCTTCCCGGATGATCGTAATGACAAAGGGGAGGAGCTTTTTCAGCGCCTCAAAGGCCTTTCCTGCACTGTACTCCTGATAGAAGGCGAAGCCGCCGTTTATAAAGATAACACCGGTGATGGCAAGGCCGAGGATTAAAAAACCCTCGCCAGGCTTCAATGCCTCTCCTATAAAGGCGATGATTGCAGCGGTCCAGAGGAGGAGGGCAAAGAGGTTGGTCAGGTGTTTGGTGAAGGTATAGAGAAGGGACGGGCCTCGGGTCTCTGTGATCTCATTAAGCCCAAAGCTCCGCAGCCTTGCGGCGGCCTCACCCTCGCTTAAACCGGATAGGGCTGTCTGAAGGGCCTTGTAGACCTCTTCCTGTGTGAGTGACTGAATGGCCATTGGTTAAGTCCATTTAGGTTCATCCGAAAATCCCCGATCAAATCCCCCCTTTCCCCCCTTTTCTAAAGGGGGGAAAACTAATCTCCCCCTTTGAAAAAAGGGGATTAAGGGGGATTGAAATGAAGCAGCATCACATCACACGGCGTATCCCGCAGGATCTCCTCCACCGGATTCCCGGATACCACCCTTTTGACGATATTGCGGGTCGTGGCACCGACGATGATGAGGTCATATTTGTGGTGTGACGCCTCTGAGATGACCTCCTCCCGTGCATTCCTGCCTAAGACAATCTTCTTCCCGGCATCTATTCCACGTCTGTTCAGCTCATCCATAAATGGGGCAAGTCTTTTTTCTGCCGAGGCGATCAACCGCTCTTTTTTTTGCGGGTCCAGCCTTTTAATAGAAAGGGCCGACAGCTCAATGACATGAAACAGAGAGAGACTGGAGGCAAACCTCCCATGGAGGGCCTCTGCGACATCCGCCCGTTCTTTATCCTGGTATCCGTCCCCGATCACCGGGACCAGGACCTTTTTAGGGCGGATAGAGCGTCCCGGATGGGTGACCTTGATCCCGATGACACTGCAGGGGAGCTTAGACATAAGGCCGCTGGTAACCGACCTGACGAAAAAACGCTGGTCCCTGTGGGGGCCCCGGGTAGATGCGATAACCAGATCTATCTTATTGTCCCGCACAAATCGGTTAATGGCCCTGATGACATCTCCTTTTAACAGGACCCCTTCGATGTCCATTGGCCTATTGGATGCGATATCTGGTGGCCTATTGGATGGGATATCTGGCAGGATATCTGTTGCCTCATCTAATACCTTTGCCACAGCCGCAGCAACGGCCTTTTCCTCATGCTCCTCCATCTCCTCTGTGATAACAGCTGTGACATAGAGCTTTGCGTTGAATGTCCCGGCAAAGGCAAAAGCGTATCGTGCGGCGATGCCGGCATGAAATGAGCCGTCAACAGCCACGAGGATCTTTTTGAAGGGATGGCGAGGCATGCCGCCTATGTTATAATAAATCGAAATGATTATCCACTGTCCTCTCTGTCATAAAAAGACCACCTGGGAAGAGAACCCCCACAGGCCCTTCTGCTCTGAGAGGTGCAAGCTGACAGACCTTGGCCTGTGGGCGGGTGAGGAGTACAGGATAGCGGACGAGAGCGCAGACGAGACTGCAGAGGAAGAGGGAACGGCAGGGGAGGGAGAAAATTCTGTAGACGACAGTGACAGACATGGGATATAATCTGATCCACAATGGAAACGATTGAAGAGTTTAAAAAGGCCTATTCAATAACAGAGCAGGATATTGAAAACCTGATGTCAGTTAAAGGACTGATGGAAAAGCACCAGGATGATTTTATCGCGAAGTTCTATGATTTCATCCTGAAATTTAAAGATACCCCCCAGTTCCTCTCTGATAATGAGATCGTCTCAAGGCATAAAGAAAAGGTAAAATGGTGGTTCCTCACGCTCTTTGAAGGGAATTACAATGAGGAGTATCTCAGACACCTTTCCAAAGTCGGGGAGGTCCATGTCAAAATAGGACTTCCCTGTCATTATGTCAATGCCTCCATGAACTTTATCCGCAGATACTGCATCAAGGCGCTTACAGAGGAGTTTGGCTGCAGTACGCACAGAGATGCCCTTATCAATTCAGTGGATAAGGTTATTGATCTGAATCTGGATGCCATGACAATCTCCTACCGGGAGGAGGAGCTCAGGACCTATATATTGCCGCGCAGGTTTGAGTACAATCTCATCGAGTTTGCGAAACGGTTTGCCTTTACAGTGGACCTCCTTCTCCTCTTCGCACTGATGATCTCGTCACTCTTTGTCCTTGGGTTTGTGGGACATGAGGTGTATTCTATCGGTATCGGAGAGACGCCCGTTGAGACGGGGATATTGAAGATCCTGGGCACCTTGCTGATGATCTGGGCCATTGGCGAGCTGTTGAGCGCTGAGATACATCACCTGCGGGGCGGCAAATTTGCAGTGACGGCCTTTCT
This sequence comes from Nitrospirota bacterium, assembly GCA_016217665.1. Lineage (GTDB taxonomy): Bacteria > Nitrospirota > 9FT-COMBO-42-15 > HDB-SIOI813 > HDB-SIOI813 > JACRHF01. The sequence goes on from JACRHF010000028.1 coordinate 12,413, forward strand.
GACTTTAGCCATTGCCGCGGTCATCCGGAAGATCCTGATCGCCACATTGAGCACAGAGAAGATAGCAGACATCCTTACCCTTGGCGGCATTGTCCTTGCCCTCGGTATTGTCTACTGGCTTATCGGGCATAGTGAAAAGGCCTGAGGGACACTTCCCCTGTTTGCACCTGAAAATCTGAGATCAAATCCCCCCTTGCCCCCCTTTTCTAAAGGGGGGGGAGAAGCTAATCTCCCCCTTTTATAAAGGGGGATTGGAGGTATTCCTATTTGTCAATTTGGGCCCTCTGAAGGCGGCCTGAGAAGTCACGGTAGATCACCTTCCACTTGGTATAGGCATCCAGCGCACCGCCGCGGCCTCCGGCCTCCCGCGGTCCCATCCCGGTATGTTTTGTCCCTCCAAAGGGGAGTTGTATCTCTGCCCCGATGGTAGATGCGTTGATGTACACGATCCCTGTATCCAGGTCCCTCTCTGCAATGGCGCTCTTGTTTACGTCCTGGGTATAGATGGAAGAAGAGAGGCCATAGCGTGTTCCATTGACAATCCGGATCGCATCTTCAAGGCTTTTTGCCCTGATGACGCATACGACAGGCCCGAAGATCTCTTCCTGTGCAATCTTCATCTCCGGATCCACATCCATAAATATCGTTGGTTCTATAAAAAACCCCCTGGCACATTCCCCCTGGGTATAAGGCCTCCCTCCGAGGATGAGTCTGGCCCCCTCTTTTTTCCCGGCCCCGATATAATCCAGGATCTTCTTAAATTGCGGCTCATTGATGACAGGACCCATGTCTGTAGTCTTTCTGAGACCATTACCTATCCTGAGTTTGGAGGCCGCCTCTTTGAACAGGGCGATAAACCTGGGATAGACGGCCTCATGGACCACAAGCCGGCTTGCCGCGGTGCAGCGCTGGCCTGTTGTCCCGAAGCCGCCCCAGATGGCGCCTTCGACCGCTAATTCTAACTTAGCGTCATCCATCACAATAATGGCATTCTTGCCGCCCATCTCCGCAGAGATATGCCGGTGCATCCCCCCGCACAGATCCTCTAAATGCTCCCCGGTGTCACAGGAGCCTGTGAACGACACGGCATCGATGCCAGGATGCCTGACAAGATACTCTCCCACCTCCGGACCTGAGCCATGGACGAGATTTAATACCCCGGCCGGGACGCCCGCCGCTGCAAAGATCTCAACCAGTCTTGTGGCACAGACGGCCGTGTCCCGCGAAGGTTTTAAGACAACGGTATTCCCCGCCACAAGGGCCGGACAGAGCTTCCAGGCCGGTATGGCGATCGGAAAATTCCAGGGAGTTATCAGGGCGAAAACGCCGATCGGAACCCTGAGAGATTTGGCGTCTTTATTAGGCAGCTCGGATGGCACGGTTTCACCTGACAGCCTTCTCCCCTCACTCCCCATGTAATAGGCCATGTCAATGGCCTCCTGGACATCCCCAAGACCCTCAGGCAATACCTTTCCCATCTCGCGGGTGACTAATTGACCGAGGCCCTTCTTTTCCTTTGTGAGCAATTCTGCAACCCGGAAGAGCATCTCGCCCCGCCGCGGGGCTGGCACCTGCGACCATGCCTCATAGGCCTGTCTTGCCGCAGAGACCGCCATGTCTATATCTTTCGGGGAAGACCGGGTGATCTCTCCGATGACGTTTGTCTTATTGGCTGGATTGATGCTCTTGAACGTTCCTCCCCCATGTCCGGCAACCCATTTTCCATTGATAAAATTCTTAATCATCTCTCTCATGGTCTGGCCCTCCTGTAATAGAAACCTATCCTCATTATTTACCAGAAGTTAAGACCCGTTGCAACCCTGTTACTCATTTCACCTGAAAATCTCCGATCAAATCCCCCTTGCCCCCCTTTTCTAAAGGGGGGGAAAACTAATCTCCCCCTTTTATAAAGGGGGAATAAGGGGGATTATTTCCATGTTCCTTTGTGAGCCTGTTGGCTCATGGATGTTTCTCTTGATTTTTCTCTGTATTTTCATTAGAGTGTCTGAGGAAAAACAAAAGGGGGAGATACCGTGGAAATGGATAGAAAAAGACCGCTTCATATCGAGAAGGAGTGCGTCAGGGTCATTATCTTAACACAGCACTATAAGATCATCGGGGATATGTACATCCCGAGGAGCGGACGGCTTTCCGATTATCTCAATAAGACCCTTGCCGGGGCGGAGACAGACATCTTCATCCCTGTGACCAATGCCGAGTGTTTTGCAGTGGAGGATGGGCAGCTCAAATATATCGCAGAGTTTATCTCCATCAATAAGAATCACATCCACCTGATATTCCCCTACAAAGGCAAATGAATAATGATCGTCGGTGTACCCAGGGAGATCAAAGACAATGAGTACAGGGTTGCCATCGTCCCATCCGGAGTAAAGGTTTTAACGGGGAGTGGACACCCTGTCCTGGTTCAGAGAAATGCCGGTCTTGGAAGCGGAATCCCTGACGAGGAATATCAGGCGGCTGGAGCGTCCATCATACCGTCCGCAGAAGAGATCTTCGAAAGATCAGATCTCGTTGTAAAGGTCAAAGAACCCCTGTCTCAGGAATATTCTTTCCTCCGCTCTAATCAGGTGTTGTTTACATTCCTGCACCTGGCATCAAACAAGGCACTTACGGATAGACTTGTTCAAAGCGGCATTACGGCAATCGCCTATGAGGCCGTCCAGTTGGAAGACGGCACGCTTCCTATCCTGATCCCCATGAGCGAGATCGCCGGGCGTATGGCGCCCATCGTGGGGACTTACCATCTTCAGGAAAGTCAGGGGGGTTCCGGGGTCCTGATCAGCGGTGTGCCAGGGGTGGCTCCAGGCAAAGTCACCATCCTCGGCGCAGGGACTGTCGGCCGGAATGCGGCACGGATAGCCGTTGGGATGGGGGGCAGGGTGGTCATGCTGGACCGGGATTCTAAGCATCTGAGAGATATCGATGATGCCTTTGACGGGAGGATAAACACCATGGCATCCCATGAGCATAGTATTGAAGAGGAGGTGTTAGCCTCTGATATTGTGATTGGCGCGGTTCTAAACCCCGGCGCCAGGGCGCCCTTCCTTGTCAAAAAGGACCTGATTTCGAAGATGAGAAGGGGATCTGTCATCGTGGATGTCTCAATAGACCAGGGGGGATGTGTGGAGACCTCAAGGCCTACTACCCATTCCAATCCGGTCTTTGTAGTGGACGGGGTTATCCATTACTGTGTGGTCAATATGCCAGGGGCGTTTCCAAGGACATCGACATTCGCACTGTGTAATGTCACAATCCCGTACATCCTGAAACTGGCCACCCTCGGGTGGCGCAAGGCTATTCAGGAGGATCAGGGGCTTGCAAAGGGGATAAATATCGTCGGGGGGAGGGTAACCCATCCCGCCGTAGCATCGGCGCTGGGACTTGAATACCACCCCTTCTCATAACAATCCTGTTGATTCTGTTGACAATAATAACAGGCTCCATTATGATGGATAGCGGCCATGATTTACCTGATGAGTCATGATTCCATTTGCACTCAAAAATGTTCATGTGCAAGGAAGGACAAGGATTTGATCCGAGGCGTACTTCCCGTACGTTGAGGCTCAAATCCGCAGTCCTGACGCCGCAGATGGACACTTTTCAGTGCAAATAAATCGGGGCGTAGCGCAGCCTGGTAGCGCACATCGTTCGGGACGATGGAGTCGGAGGTTCAAATCCTCTCGCCCCGACCAATTAAGACAAAGAGGAACGCATCATGGGCAGGAAGAAAGAAAATAAGACAACAGATATTCCAAAGCCCTCCCGAACCTCTGAAGGGGAGGAAGGGGAGGAAGAGCAAGAAGAGCGAGTAGAGACAGGAGAGGAAGAGACCGGGCCGGAAGAAGACTTGGATGAGGATACGTTTTCTGAAGAGGCTGGAAAGGCCATACCAGAAACTGAAGAGGAGCCTGAAGAAGAAGAGAAGGGACACTACGCAGAATTAGATGTGATCCGATCCTATCTTCAGGAGATCAGTCACGCCTCTTTATTAACCTTCGAGGATGAACAGGAACTTGCTGAGAGGATAGGCCAGGGAGACGATAAGGCACGGCAGAGGATGATCGAGGCCAACCTGAGGCTTGTCGTCAATATCGGGAAGAGATATCTGAACAGAGGGCTTCCCCTGGCAGACATCATTGAAGAGGGAAATATCGGCCTGATGAAGGCCGTGGAGCGATTTGATTATACGAAGGGTTTTCGTTTCAGCACTTATGCATCCTGGTGGATAAGACAATCCATCGAGAGGGCCATTATCAATCAGGTCAAGACGATAAGACTCCCTGTCCATGTGGCAGAGCATATCAATAAATACCTGTCGACTGTTGAGATCCTGATCCAGGAGCTGGGGCGCGAGCCCACTGTCAAAGAGGTAGCCAAACGGCTGAAGGTAGCCACGGAAGAGGTCGAGGATCTAAAACAACTGATCAGAAAGACATACTCTCTTGAAACCCCTGTAGGGGATAAGGAAGAGAGTTTTCTGAGGGATATCATTGCGGATAGCTCGATAGGGTCTCCTGCAAAGATTGCAGAGGGGATCAGCATGCGGGAAGAGATCGATAAGTGGCTAGCAGAGCTTAAAGAAAAGGAGAGGGATGTCATCTGTCTCAGATTCGGATTAGAGGGGCAGGAGCCAAAGACCCTGGAAGAGATAGGCCATAAGTTCGGTCTTACGAGGGAGCGTATACGGCAGATTGAGGCCGCCTCTCTGGTAAAGCTCAGAAACATTATTACCAAAAGGGAGATCAAGAAGGAAGAGGTTCTTTAAGAGAAGGGGTGACGATCATGGACTTGAAGAAGAAGATCAGAGAGATACCGGACTTCCCCAAGGAGGGGATACTCTTCTACGATATCACAACACTTTTGAAAGATGCAGAAGGATTTAAACGGGTCATTGATAAGATAGGCAGTTTCTATGAGGATGAGGGTGTCCAGAAGGTGGTTGCCATGGAATCGAGGGGGTTTATCTTCGGCGCCCCGGTTGCCTATCGCCTTGGCGCCGGATTTGTGCCTGTCAGAAAACCGGGAAAGCTTCCGAGCGATGTCTATGAAGCGAGGTATGAACTGGAATACGGGAGTGATTCTTTAGCCATTCACCAGGATGCCATCACCCCCGGCGAAAAGGTTCTGATCGTCGATGATCTGATCGCCACCGGAGGCACAGTCGCTGCCACAGTACAGCTTATCAAAAAACTCGGCGGGTCCATCTGCGGGATAGCCTTTCTCATCGAATTAACAGGCCTGCGGGGGAGAAACAAACTGGATGGATATAATGTGATATCCGTTGTGTCTTATTAGTCAGTTGACACTGAAAAATGCCCTCTATTAGCCATATTATAAATGCCATTATCCTTTCAATATTCTTGATCCTTCCCTCTAATCCTGTTCAGGCCGCAAACCTTTCTATTGAGATAGGGGGGGATAGCACCAGTGTGGCTGCCGGCAGGGACTTTAGTTTCGGATACGGGATGGTGGGCATTGCGGCCACATTTATGACAGATGCCCCCTGGAGCTATGTGGCAACCACAGAGGCCCTCGACAATCCATGTCTGACCTTTCAGGCTGATGCGACGAAAGACTGCCAACCCAAGGGACGCTTTCATGATGGGGATGAATGGGAGGTCTTCGGCAAATTAGGGTACAGACTCCCCCTGATCTCCAGGGTCTATCTCAATACAGGGATGGGGTTATCCAAACAGACGGTTGCCGATCTCTACCTGTTTTGTACGGGGATAGACGACCCAAGCGGCGGATGTCCCAAGTCCAGGCTGTTTGAGACATGGGGGCAGGTGGACGAAGATTACTTTCTAACCTTCCTGGGAGGTCTTACCATAGAGATGACCCGTCAGCTCCTCCTGAATGTCGACTACCACACCCGCAAAGGTTTTATCAGTGGGCTGATGTGGCGGTTCTGATCTTCGGTTTCAGGCAGTAGCGAAATAGCCTTCGAGCTGCTAATACAATATCCGTTAGCCTGTCCTCCCCATCCGCGATATAGATGCAATATGCTCCGATGTCTTAATTGCCAAAGCAGCAATAGTCAGGGTTGGAGGAGAAGCGCTCGCTGTAACAAAACAACCGCTACCGACCAGATATAGATTTGGAACATCATGTGCACAAAGATTCTTGTCGACAACACTGGCACGAGAATCCTTACCCATTCTATGAGTTCCTATCTGATGTGCAGCATACCAAAGGTTACCAGTTTGAATATCAGAGGCTCCTACTGATTGTAGGATTGTTTTTGCAACCTCTGTGGCTTCTTTTAATGCTCCACGTTCATATTCCCCTATGCCGTAAGAAATATTGGGAACCGGATTCCCAAAATAGTCCTTTTTCCAAGTGTTCAAGGAAATAGAATTATTTTTGTCAGGTAATTGTTCACAATAGACTCGAACACCTAAGGTATGACCAAACTCCTCCTGCACATGTCTTTCCAGAGACTCTCCCCATTTTCCAGATGAGAGTGCAATCTCTTCAGGTTTATGTCCAGCAGAATTCAAAAATTCGAGAAAAAATACCCCCTTTTTTGCCCGATTACGATCTATGGCAAACTGCCGGGTCATCGCCGTTGAAAATCCAACACGATACGGATAGACCTTCTCTTTCACACGCCCAGTCACGTCAATCGAAGGGTGTGACATAAAATACTTACCCACCAGGCCACTTCGATTGGCCAGTCCATTCGGGAAATTTTTTGAGGTTGAAAGCAATAGAAGTCGTGGTGTTTCAACAGCTCCAGCAGCAATAATAACAATGGGTGCGGATAAACGATGTTCAATCCGGTCATGTCCCGCATAGATCACCCCACTTACCTTTTGGGAATGATCGGTCTCTAACCTTAACACAGTAGAATCCATTAAGACATTCACATTCCCAGTGGCTATAGCCTTTTTTATGTGCGTAATATCAACGCTCGCCTTGGCTCCAATAGGGCAGACGTGACATGTTCCACAGGCCTGACACTGCGGCCGTTTATCGTAAGCTATTGAGTTTCGAGCCTGTGGCAGATGGTGCAAGGTAATACCGAGTGTTTCACATCCTCTGGTAAAAAATCCGTCAGAATAGCTAAATTCAAAAGGAGGAAGCGGAAATGGTGTACCCCGGAACGAGCCCCATGGGTCATCTGGAGTCCCTGCCACCCCTAATGCAATTTCTGCCTTCCCATAATACGGCTCTATGTTCTCGTAGGATATTGGCCAATCTTCTGAAATACCGTAAAGACTGAACATGCGAAAATCATTTTCATGAAAGCGAAGGGTGTACCCTTCCCAATGCAGGGTGCTTCCACCTACACCCCTGGCACGATTCCACTCGAGATAGTAAGGGAAACTTCCGCCAGTGCTATAGAGATCCAATCCTGGAAGCTGAGTTTGCCAGGGATTTTCACCTTTCAAAAATCTATGCATGTATTCAAATCGTTGTTCAAAGGGATGCATCGGACCTGATTCGATCATCACAACTTGAATCCCACGCCGGGCAAGTTCCCATGCCATAATTCCGCCCGCCGCACCAGTGCCAATAATACAGACATCAGGATTCTTGAATTTCATAATAGGGTTCTTGAGATTATACTTCTGAATGAGTATAACGGAACAGGTTACTGCATCTCCCGGGGAATATATCATAACCTACTAAAGCCCAACCAGCCGGAGAGCTATAAAAACCTTTTATAATATCAGGAACAGCATATGTCCGTATAGCAAGCTCTTGACGTTGAAAAGGGTTGAGATACTCCCACATCCTTACCTGATGAGAGATCAGATTGTGATGAATGACTATTTTTGAACGATCGCTCAGGTCTAAAGTGACAAACTGGGATTTTGTTATACGATTCAGGAGACTCGCCGTTTGACGATAGATTGAAAGATAGCCAGGTGTGTTTTGTGTTCTGTAATCGATATGTTCTATAATATATTTCCTCTCTTCGATAGACAGGCTCTTTTCCTTAACTAAGACTTCGGCAAATGCAATAATTGTTTCCTTTTCTTCCTTTGATAAAATTCCGGTTTGTGATGAGGAATTGAGTCGAGGCTTGATAATGCGTAAGATGTGATATCTTCCCCACTCAGAACGCCAGAGGATAGCAGTGTAAACTGCCACAATGGCGTATAAGAGTAACATCTTTAACAGTCTACGTCTTGTCATAGATTTTTTGTGTTACAACGGAAAACAGATTTTTTTGAATTAAAATTAAAGGGGCAAGGTAGATACCTTGCCCCTTTAAAAAATGTGATGGGTATATACTATACTATTTCTTTTTCCACCGCCACAAAACTATTCCACCTATAGATGCAGCCCCTGAAGCCATTAATAAAAGTGTGCTAGGCTCAGGTACCTGCTGATTACATGCCGGATTGGCGGGACTAGGACATCCCCCAGCAAAGGCATTCCCAGCAACAAAGAGGATCATAAAAATGACACCTGGTAATATATTCTTCATCATTTTCTCTCCTTTCTGTTAAATTATATGTTATTATATTATAGTCAGCAAATTCCTTGCCATCCATATAACCCCTTGTTTTTAAAACGATTACAATTACCCTTTAAAGTTAGTGTTAAATTTCCCGTCACTTTTTAGCGGTTTTCTTGCGACAAGATGATCATATTTTCGGCAAAAACCAGATAAAAATCCTAACATTTCAAGAAGTTATTCCATTAAAGGCACGTGTTAAATTTTCCGTCACTTCGGTTACATGGCAGCAGAGTTGTTCAGTGAGGGACGTAGGATGTGGCGGTTTTGACATCCGGTTTTAACATCCCGGTTGACCGCATATCTGCCCTGTGTTATTCTGCCGCAGATGAGATTCAGGCCTGTTTCCCCGGAGGGGCTTAAGACATATTCCATAATGAAAAGGAAGAGCAAGGTCGGGGTGGCTGATTTTGCCCG
>JACRHF010000029.1 GCA_016217665.1 Nitrospirota bacterium
ATTGTAAATTTTATTGCAGCTTGTTCTGGATTTTCTCCTCTAAAATATTCAGGGTGCCTGTAACCTTCTCAAGCTTCACCTTTGAAATACGCTTTCCCTCTATGTCAACAATCGTAATCTTATAATCACCATATTTAACAATTTCCCCTCCCCTTGGTATTCTCTGAAGCTGAGACAACACAAGTCCTGCAAGTGTCTCATACTCTTCGGACTCCTCCAGGGATAGATTGTGCTGGTCTATCAGGTCATGTATCGGAAGAGATGCATCTATAATCATTGACCCGTCTTTCAATATCTTCACCGGCCTGTCCTCAAAATCATACTCATCCTCGATCTCACCGACTATCTCCTCTATCACGTCCTCCATCGTTACAAGACCCTCAGCATTTCCATATTCATTAATAACAATGGCCATATGCATCCTGCGTCGCTGTAATTCTTTCAGCAGCGCATCTATCTTCTTGGTCTCCGGGACAAAATAGACAGGCCTGAGGAGGTCTTTCAATTTTATATCCTGAAGTCTTTCCCTTATCTCGAGAAGGTCTTTTTCGTAGAGAATCCCCTTAATATCATCCAGACTCACATCATAGACAGGAAATCTTGAGAAACCGCATTCAACAACAATTTCAATGACCTTCTCCAGCGGGGTATCAATGGCTATCGCCTTGATCTTAGGTCGGGGCACCATTATCTCTTTGGCTGTCGTAGTTACAAACTCAAATACACTGTGGATCAGTTCCTGCTCAGATTTCTCAAATATCCCCTTTTCTCCCCCCTCTTTCAGGAATATCTTGATCTCTTCCTCTGTCACGAAAGCACCTTCCGGCGGCGGCATTTTACCAAATGGTTTAAGAAAAAAGTGGCTTGACTTTGTAAGTACTTTGACGACTATAAATGATAGCTTAGACAAATAAAGTATGGGTTTACCTACAAAGAGCGCAATCGGCTCTGCAAACCTTAGTGCAAGTGATTTCGGGACAAGTTCTCCGAGAATAAGGGAGAGATAGGAGATAACCAGGACTACTACAGCAATAGAGATCGGTTCACTCCACTCACTTACAAGACCAACCGGTGCATACTGTAACAGAGGTTTAATCGTTTCTATGGCCGTAGCGCCGCCTATGGCACCTGCAAGCATACTGACTATAGTAATCCCTACCTGAACCGTGGCAAGAAACTTATCAGGCTCACTCTGAAGCTTATTGACTACCTCAGCCCTTTTGTTTCCACTCTCCATCAGATGCTTTATACGGCTCTTCCTGGCAGATATTATAGCTATCTCAGAGCAGGCAAAAAAACCATTGGCAAGGATCAGGAGGAGGATCAGAATTACTTCAATCCAGAATTCACCCATGCCTCATATTATAACATAATTGGATAGTTAAAGACATTCTATACTACAGGCGGCTTAAGATTATGCAAAATAGATTGTTTTTTCCATCAAATCCATTTAATATATCAGGTTATGCCTGAGGTTCGAACTCCCGGTGGAAAAACGCTTTCACTCAAGAGATTGTTATTAGGACCGCGTCTGCATACTGCCGAAATGCCGCATCAGACTATTAGTAAGACCGTCGGTCTGGCCATCTTCGCATCAGATGCCCTTTCGTCTACTGCGTATGCCACTGAAGAAATTCTGCTTATTCTTATACTTGCAGGCACGGCAGCGCTTAATTTATCCCTGCCAATCGCCATTGCCATCATAATATTGCTTGCTATTGTCACTATTTCATATAATCAAACCATTCATGCATATCCCAATGGTGGAGGCGCATACATTGTGGCACGGGACAACCTCGGTGAAGTCCCTGCCCAGATAGCGGGAGCGGCCCTCCTTGTTGATTACATCCTCACTGTAGCCGTGTCCATATCGTCAGGCGTTGCCCAGATTGCATCTGCTTTTCCGGCGCTACATCCATGGCGTGTATCAATCTCATTGTGCATCATAGGTTTAATGACCCTTGTTAACCTGCGCGGTGTTAAAGAGTCAGGGCGGGCCTTTGCCCTGCCCACTTATTTCTTTCTCGCTATGACGCTATTTACTATTATCATTGGCTTTTACCACTACTTCACAGGTACGCTGGGAATGGTTACGGGTATAGAGCCCTTGCATGGAGGTGCAATCCAGGCCCTGACCCTCTTTCTGATTTTGCGTGCGTTCTCAAGTGGCTGTGCCGCCCTTACAGGAGTTGAGGCCATAAGTAACGGCGTTACTGTCTTCAAAGAGCCCAGGAGCCACAATGCAGGTATCACTATGATATGGATGAGCTCACTCCTGTCGGCGATATTCTTTGGTATTACATTCCTGGCCAGGCACACAGGCGCTATCCCCTCACAAGCGGAGACAGTGTTTTCACAGATAGGGCGTGTTATTTATAGCGCCGGCAGCCCGCTTTATCTGGCCCTCATCGGCTCGACAACTTTGATCCTCATTATGGCGGCCAACACCTCATATGCTGACTTCCCGCGGCTTGGTGCGCTGCACGCATCTGACGGTTTTCTGCCAAAACAGCTTACCTACAGAGGCGGCCGGCTGGTATTTACCTATGGTATTCTAACCTTAGCCGTGATGGCCTCACTGCTCATTATTGTCTTCCGTGCCGAAACAAGCGCCCTTATTCCCCTGTACGCAATTGGTGTCTTTCTCTCATTTACCATATCACAGACTGGCATGGCAATACGCTGGTTAAAGTGCAGCAGGCTGGAGCCAGGTGAAGAATCACGGCAAATGGGTTCAACCCTGCAGTATAACCCCAAGTGGAAGACCAAGCTGATCATCAACTCCTTCGGGGCCTTTTGCACATTTATCGTGATGATCATTTTTGCGATCACAAAATTTATGCATGGCGCATGGATTGTTGTCCTCCTTATCCCAACGCTGGTATACATCTTTTTCCGTATCCATCACCACTACAAAGACTTAGAGGCTGCACTATCGCTCGAAACATTCAGAATGCCGCCCTATGTCAAGCGTCACCGTGTAATCGTACCCATCAGCAGCGTACATAAAGGCACGATGAAGGCTTTACATTATGCGCGAACCCTGTCCAATGACATTACTGCCGTACACGTATTAGTTGATCCCGAGGGAGCCGGCAGAATAAAAGCCAACTGGGATTACTGGGGAGATGGGGTACGGCTGGAGGTGATTGAATCACCATACCGGCTATTATTGGAGCCGCTTCTTGATTATATTAAAAGGATCGCCGGCCAGCGGCAGCCTAACGAGGTCATCACTATCGTAGTGCCTGAGTTTGTGCCGGTTAAAAGGTGGCATAGTCTGCTGCATATGCAGACTGCTTTTTTCCTGCAGATCGGCCTGCTCGGATTACGGGATATAATTATCACCGAAGTGCCATACCACGTAAACAAAGAGGTAGCGGGAGGATAATCTTATTATGACAGACATGGACAAAAAACATATCATTATAGCCGGTTGTGGCCGTGTCGGCAGGGAACTGGCAAGATCAATCTTCAAAAGGGGGTATACTGTAACCGTTGTTGACCCGGATTCCCGCGCCTTTGACCGGTTAGGGTATGACTTTGAGGGGCGTACTGTGCAGGGAGATATCTTTGATCAGGATGTGCTAAAGCGTACCGGCGTCAAAGATGCTTTTGCCTTTGCGGCAGTTACTAACTCGGATAGTGTAAATATTGTTGCCACAAGGATTGCACGTGATATTTATCATGTGCCACATGTAATTGCACGTATCTATAACCCGAGATCCATGCCTATTTATGAAAAGCTGGGTCTGCAAACCGTATCCTCGTCATCCTGGGGCGCACAGCGCATCGTGCAGTTGATTCTTCATCCTGGTCTTCACAGTGTATACTCTGCCGGGAACGGGGAAGTGCAAATCTATGAAATTATTATAAGCGATGAGTGGCACGGACATAATCTATCCGAACTTGTTCCGCCGAAGGAGGCTATTACTGTAGCCATAGCCCGTGGTGGGCGTGCCTCTCTGCCGGTGCCTGACACTGTTTTACAGGTTCATGATGTTCTTCAGATCAGTGCAACTGATGAAGGGGCTGCTATCTTGCAGCAGCGTCTGCATATTAGAGAGGAGGTATAGATAGCCATGCTTGTCCTTGTTATTGGCGGCGGCCGTACCGGGTCGCATCTGACATCACTTCTGCTCAGTCAGGGGCACAAGGTCCGTGTGATTGAACACAGGTCTGATGCACTTGCCAACATCCATGGTGAATTGCCAAGTGAGGTAGTATTTGAAGGGGAAGGATCAGACCCTCAAGTCCTCGAAGCCGCAGGAATACAGCAGGCGCAGGTGTTGGCTGCTGTCACATCAGACGATGCAGAAAATCTTGTCATCTGTGCCCTGGCACGGCAGGTGTACGGAGTAAGGAGGATCATTGCCCGCATCAACAACCCTATGCACGCCTGGCTGTTTACCCGTGAAATGGGAGTGGACGTTGCCCTTAACCAGGCTGACCTGATGGCCAAGATGATCGAAGAGGAGATGTCTCTTGGCGACATGATGACCCTGCTCAAGTTACATCGGGGTAAATATTCACTGGTAGAAGAAAAAATCTACCATGGTGCTAAAGCGGTAGGAGTCGCTATTAAAGATTTAAAACTACCACCAAACTGTACCCTCTCCGGTATCCTGCGTCATGGTGAGATGATCTTACCTCGTGGTGATACGGTGCTGCAAGCAGAAGATGAAGTGCTGGCACTGGTGGATGATGCTGCTGCTGAAGAGCTGGCCCGCCTGCTGGGAAGGCCGACAGATTTCAAATAGAGAGAAGGTCTGCCAGGCCGTTCCGTTGTCAAGACTGCCGCCGACGTCCAAGAGGGGGCCACGGTAGTCATTCACCGATCCCTTTAATCACTTTATTCACGACTGCACTAAGTTCTTTAAGCTTATAGGGTTTTGCCACAACACCCTTGAATCCATATTTTTCATATTCTGCCATGATAGGGTCGTTTGAATAGCCACTGGATACAATTACATTTGCTCCAGGGTCTATCTTTAGGAGTTCTTTAACGGTCTCTTTGCCTCCCATACCCCCTGGAACTGTTAAATCCAGGATAACTACATTAAAGGGCTGACCCAACTCGCCAGCCCTTTTGTATAGATTTATCGCTTCATCGCCATTGATAGCAGAGTCAACCTCGTACCCAAAATGCCTCAAAGCATCACACGCAAAATTTCTGATTATCTCCTCATCATCCATTATGAGTATCCTACCCTGGCCTAAAAAGGATCCCTTTCCTGTATCCATCTCCACGTCTACCTTCTTGTCTGTTGCAGGGAGGTAAACACAAAAGGTCGTTCCCTCTCCGACCTTAGAGTTAACAGTAATATGGCCTCCATGGTTTTTTATTATAGAATAGGTTGTGGCAAGCCCAAGACCGCTTCCGGTCTGCTTGGTTGTAAAATAAGGGTCAAAGATCTTACTGATATGTTTTTGGGGTATTCCTACCCCATGATCTTTGATGGAAATCTTCACATACCTTCCTGGTTTTAAAGGGAGAGCTTTTTTTGAATCAATATTAATATGTTCAGCATGTACATTGATTACTCCTCCTTCTGGCATAGCCTGACATGCATTAATGATTAGGTTTTGTATGACCTGGCCTATCTGTCCTTCATCTACTTCCACAGGGGCAAGATCATCGGAAATAGAATATGCGCACCCTACATTGGAACCCATGAGAGCAAAACCAGCCGCTTCCTTAATAAAACCTCCAACAGAAATTACTTTCTTTACAGGAAATCCACCACTGGCAAAAGTGAGAAGTTGTTGGGAAAGACTCTTTGCTCGTATGGAGGCATTCTCTGCTTCCTTTAAGGCCCTGTGCATATTATCTTTGGCGTCAGAGTCTGCAAAACTTTTTGCAATAGATATATTACCCAGGATTGCTGTCAATAGGTTGTTAAAGTCATGGGCTATACCACCGGCAAGTATGCCAAGAGATTCAAGCTTCTGGGACTTCAACATCTCTTTTTCGGCTTTCTTCCGCTCAGTAATATCCCTCACCACACTGACCCACCCAATCCGTTTGCCGTCTGTATTATCTAATGGAATTACACTGTGCTCGGTGGGGAAGACGGTCCCATTCTTGCGCCTCATACGGAACTCAAACTGACTCAGGAAACCTTTCTCTTCAACAGAGCTATAAAGATTTTTTCTGAACTCATCGCGAGTGGTCTCATCAATGTGCAAAAACGCGATAGTCCGGCCTAACATCTCCTGACGGCTGTAACCGAATATCTCCAGAGCTGCAGGGTTGCAGTTTATAATCTTGACTGTGTCTGCGTCAATAATAAAAATGGCATCGTTCAGGCTGGCAAACGTCTTTTCGATCAATTGATGAGATTCCCTCAGTGCCTCCTCGACTCTCTTGCGCTCGGTGATGTCGGTTATTACGGATATAAATCCGGTTACTTTACCTTCCTTGTCACGTTGATAGTCCCAGTCAACCTGGATATCGATCACCCTGCCATCCTTTGTCCTGTCCTGTGTAATATACGGAGTTGGCGGAGGTTGTTCTCTCACAAGCATTTCTAAGTACCGGCGCAATTCTTCTTGCTTCTCCTCTGATGCAAGCATTTCCCAGATGGGTTTTCCCACCAACTCTCCTTCCTTGTAACCATGCATTCTGCTATGAGCTGGGTTACTGAATGTGATAATCCCATCCGTATCATTTTCCTGGATGCCGTGAGGTACGTTCTCGACCAGGGTCCTGTAACGATGCTTACTCTGCGTGAGCGACTCCTCCGCCCGTCTTAGCGAGGTTTCTACTACTTCCAATTCAGTAATCCGTTGGCGTAACTTTGACAATTCATTTGTGAGTTGTTCTTTTGTCCTGTTTTCATCTCTCATGGTGTTGCTCCAGAAAGAAACATAAAATAGCTAAATATAGCTGCTGATATTGATTTTGAAAAGTATTGTACAAGCAATTAAAAGATAGGTCAAAATTTTAAAAATATAGGGAGTGTCCCTTATGACCCCTCTCTTGACCTCTACCGGAAGATCTCGGCAAAGAACGTCTTCGCCGCCTCCCAGGAACGTTTATCCGCCTTTTCGTTGTATGCCGCACCTTTGGAGGAATCATCGCCTGCCTCAGGGACGGTGAAGCTGTGCACTGCGCCGCCATAGCTCACCATCTGCCAGTCAACGCCCCCTTTTCTCATCTCATCCTGAAACGCGGCGACATGCTCCGCCGTCACAAAGGGGTCGTCTCCCCCATGCAGGGCAAGCACCTTCGCCTTGATCTGTCTGGCGGTTTCCGGAGTGGGGGGAGTCGGGGTATCCAGGCCGCCGTGAAAGCTCACCACCCCTGCGATATCCGCGCCGCTTCTGGCAAGCTCGAGGACCGTCGTCCCTCCGAAACAGTAACCGATGGCGGCCATGCGCCTCGTGTCCGTCAGTTTATGATTCTTTAGCACCTCGAGTCCTGCCGCCGCCCTGGCCCGCATGAGTTTTCTGTCGTTCTTGTATAGCGATGCGACCTTTGCCGCTTCATCGTTCGTCTCCGGCCTGACCCCTTTGCCGTAGATATCCGCGGCAAAGGCGATATAGCCCAGCCTGGCTAATTGCTCGGCGCGCCGCTTCACATAGGGGCCGACACCCTTCCATTCATGGACAACGAGTACGCCGGGCCTTTTGCCGCTGATGGCATTGTCATAGGCCAGATACCCTTCCAGGACCGTGTCGCCTTGTTTATACTCCACCCATTCTGAGACCACTTCTGCATGGGCATTTAATGCAGAGAACGATCCTGCAAGCAGTGCCATGACGATCAAAAATAAAGATTTCATGGGAATCTCCTTTCGGTATTATAATCCTTTAATCCCCCAGGTCTCTGTATCAATGTCCATCTCTTCTCCCAGGGGTCTTGATGGAAGGCCGGGGAGGGGATAGATCTTACCGCACAGGGGGTAGAGGAACCCTGCGCCTGCGGCGATCTGGATATCGTCAATCGGGAGGGTGAATCCCTCAGGGGTACCGGGGAGCTTTGGATCATGGGATAGGGAGCGGTGGGTCTTTGCCATGCACACCGGGAGACTGCTGAAACCGAGTTTATGCATCAGGGAAATCTTGCTTTTCGCCCCCTCTGAAAACTCCACACCCTTAGCGCCATACATGGTAGCAGCAATCGTGCTGATCTTCTCCTCGACAGACAGATTTAGATCATACAGGAAGCGCGGAGAAGCGGGTTGTTTGCTGAGTTTTCCGACGATCTCTCCCAGCTCCATCAATCCTGCCCCGCCATCCTTCCACGGCGAACCAGCGGATACAGGGACTCCCAGCGCCTCAACACGCCGGCACACACAGGCTACCTCGTCCGGCGTATCCTCCGGATGTCTGTTGACCATCACTACGACGGGGACCCTGAAATGCTGAACGTTTGCGATCTGTCTTTTGAGATGCCCCATGCCAGCCTCAAGCGCCTTAATCCCTCCATCCGGGTTCCCCCCGTGTGCCTTAAGGCTTTTCACAGTGCACACCAGTACGGCACAGTCAGGGTACAGGCCTCCGATGCGGCACTTGATGTCTACAAGTTTTTCAAATCCAAGGTCTGCCCCGAAGCCGGCCTCTGTGATCACATAATCCGAGAGGGTCAGGGCAAGCTGGTCTGCGATCAGGGAGCTGATCCCGGGGGCGATATTGGCAAAGGGGCCTGTATGGATAAATGCCGGCGTCCCCTCGGAGGTCTGGATGAGGTTTGGCCGCAAGGCATCCCGCAGGATGACGGCCATGGCCCCTGCGCACCGGATATCCCCGGAAGAGACAGGCTGGCCATTCTTGTTGAGGGCAACGAGGACCCGG
The DNA here is from genome assembly GCA_016217665.1 of Nitrospirota bacterium. Classification (GTDB taxonomy): domain Bacteria; phylum Nitrospirota; class 9FT-COMBO-42-15; order HDB-SIOI813; family HDB-SIOI813; genus JACRHF01. The sequence goes on from JACRHF010000029.1 coordinate 8,800, forward strand.
TCAAGGCGTTCCCTCATGTCTTTGAGAGAAGCGGAGAGGGAGAGGATGGCCATGACCTCCGATGCCTCCGTCAGTACAAATCGGCTGGGGCGCGGAAACCCGGGGCCCTTTTCATTAGCCCCGATGATAACCTCACGCAGGGCACGGTCGTTGATATCCACGGCCCTCGGCCAGAAGACGGCATCGGGATCAATCGCCGCAGGGCTGCTGCGGTAGATATGGTTATCAATAAAGGAGCTCAGCAGGTTATGGGCCGCTGTGACCCGGTAGTTGTCGCCGGTCAGGGCGAGGTTGATGGCCTCCTGGGGGAGCAGTGTCGCCGCGCCGCCCCCGGCGCCGCCTCCCTTCATGCCGAAGAGCGGGCCCAGGGAAGGTTGTCTCAGCGTGACCACACCCTTTTGCCCAAGATGTTGCAAGGCCATGCCAAGCCCGATGGCTACCGTGGTCTTTCCTTCCCCGGAGGCCGTCGGCGTGATGGCCGTGACCACGACATATTTCCCCCTCTTTGGGGCAAATCTTCTCTCAAGCCCGGAAGGCGTTATCTTGGCGACATAAGGACCATACTGTTCTATATCTTCAGGGGTGAGGCCAAGCGATTTTGCTATGTCTAAGATAGGGTTCATCGGAGAATCCTTGATCAAATCCCCCCTTGCCCCCCTTTTCTAAAGGGGGGGAGGAAATTAATCTCCCCCTTTGAAAAAGGGGGATTAAAGGGGGATTTCTTATCATAGCCTACTCCCTCATGGATTTCCACCCTCTTTACATCCCCCTGCATAACGTGTTAGTTTTATACCTATGATTAAAAAACTGCTCCACACGCGGATGCGTGTCAATGACATGGAAGAGACCTTGCGTTTCTACGTGGATATCTTGGGATTAACGGTCGAGAATCGCAAGCGTTCTCCACGCGGATCAGAGCTGGTCTTTCTATCTGTTCCGAACAGTGATGAGGTGATCGAGATATGTTCATTTCCTGCAGGCGGCAAGGTTGATGTGCCGGAGGACCTTGTGCATCTGGCCTTTGAGGTGGACGATCTCGATCAGATGATCCTGCGTTTCAGGGAGAAAGGGGTGCCGGTTACAGAGGGTCCGACCACAACATCCTCAGGCAGCCGGCTCTGCTTTATCGAGGCCCCGGATAAGTACGAAGTCGAATTGATCGAGCGGAGGTAAATAGGGACAGCGACTATTTATTCAAAATAGTCGCTGTCCCTATTTATGCCTGAGAGGCAACATGGCGCACATCCTGATTGATGCTTACAATCTGATTGCCAAAATGGAGGGGATCAGCGGGAACCTTGAGCCGCAGCGGGAGAGGTTTATCCGTAAGCTCAGCGAATACAGGTCGCAGAAGGGGCATATGATCACGGTGGTCTTTGACGGGGAAAAGGGGGGATGGGCCACCGAGAGCCATGAGCGTACTCTGGGGATTAACATCGTCTTCTCAAGACTTGGCGAGAAGGCCGATGATGTGATCAAACGGATCGTCAAGGGGCATGGAGAAGAGTATACGGTCATCACTTCAGATAAGGAGGTGGCCTCCTTTGCAGAGACCTGGGGGCATACCGCCATCCCATCAGAGGAGTTTATCCCGAAGCTCCGCTATGGCAGGGGGGGCGAATCCGGGATGGAAAGGGACGAAGACGCCGAAGGAAATCAAACCCTTGCCACCAAAAAGCGCGGGAACCCCAGAAAGCCCTCAAAGGCCGCCCGACGCAGAAAACAGAGGCTGGACAGGTTGTAGCTTTACAAAATACCCCCAAAGGGGTTAACATGGTATATTCCTTTGTAAAGATAAAGGTGTCCAGCGGTGTTCATACTTACAGTTAGCTTTGTATCACTCCTTTTAGTATTCTGGCCTGAGAAGGCCTTTGCCTGGGGTCCTGCCACCCATCTCCAGCTTGGCTGGAATATCCTGAGCAACCCTGCAATCTTAGTGGTCCCTGTCAAGTCTCTGCTGGAGGCCTATCCCTATGATTATCTCTACGGCTGCATCAGCGCTGACATCGTGGTCGGAAAACGGTTTACAAGGGCGCTGAATCATTGTCACAACTGGAGTGTCGGTCTTAAGGTCCTCCAGAGGGCGGACACCCCCTCTCAGAGGGCCTTTGCTTATGGATACATCAGCCACCTTGCCGCCGATACGGTTGCGCATAATTATTTTGTCCCTGAGAAGATGGTCACCGCCTTTTCCACGCGTCTGCTCCGGCATGTCTACTGGGAGATGCGGTTTGACGCCCTTGCAGACCGGATGGTCTGGAATCTCCCCTATGAGATCATGAAGGATATCCACAAAGATAACGACCCGCTTTTGGAAAGGGTCTTAGAGGATACCCTGCTGTCGTTTACGACCAACAAGACCATCTTTAACAATGTCATCCTGATACACCGGATGGAACAGTGGCATAAGATGATCAACAGGCTCTCCTCCTATTCTAAATGGGCCCTCCATAAGGAGGATGTGGAGGAATACTATCAGCGGGCATTAAACGCGGTCATTGATATCCTGTGCAATGGGGAGAAGGCCGTATGTTTTAAAGAAGATCCGACCGGCAGGAAGAACCTTGCCGCTGCCAAACGCCTCCGGAGGAGGCTGAAGTTTATGAAACGGTTTGGCATGCAGATCCACATGCCTGTCTTCCCTTTCAAGGAGGCCGCCTATCCATCAGAGAAGATTTGGAAAGACAGGACTTGACCTCTCCCTCCTGACCTTTGGCGCCATGCAGTTGCCCGATGTCCCGGAGGAGCAGGCGATCGCAACCGTCCACAGGGCCATGGCCCTTGGTATAAACCACTATGAGACGGCCCGCGGCTATGGCAGCAGTGAGGAGATCCTGGGACGGGCGCTTCGGACTTTTGACCGCTCAAGCTTTATCCTCACCACAAAGATCACCCCCAAACATTATCAGAACTACCGGGGATGCATCGAGGAGTCATTGACCCGCCTCCAGGTGGACTACTTAGACAACTTTGACATTCATGGGATTAACAACGAAGAGCAGGTTGAATGGGTCTTTAAAAAGGGCGGGGCCCTTGAGGCGGTGCAGCAGGCCATGTCCGAGGGGCTGATCCGGCATGTGGGGTTTTCATCTCACGGACAATTGGAGATCATCCTCAAGGTTATCGAGACAGGGGAGTTTGAGTCTGTGAATCTCCACTACTACTATTTTAATCAGCGAAATCTGCCGGCGGTCCGGAGGGCAGGGGAGCTGGACATGGGGGTCCTGATCATATCCCCTACGGACAAGGGGGGCCGGCTCCACAGGCCGCCGCAATATCTGAGGGATCTCACTGCTCCCTATCACCCGATCACGATCAATCACCGTTTCCTCCTCTCCCACCCGGAGGTCACGACCGTGACCGTCGGGGCCGCGCAACCGGATGAGTTTGCGCCCCATCTAAAGGCCCTGGAGGCCGATGGCCCATTAACTGAGGAAGAACAAGAGATCATCGCCAGGCTTGACAGGCAATATGAAAAACTTGGGAATACCTTCTGTACCCTCTGCCATCAGTGCCTCCCCTGTCCTGAGGGGATCAATATCCCGGAGGTGCTGAGGCTGAGAAACCTTGCTATCGCCTTTGACATGGTCGAATTCGGCAGATACCGGTACAAGATGTTTGAAAATACCGACCACTGGTTCGGCGGGAGGAAGGCCGTATACTGCACGAAATGCAATGACTGCCTCCCCCGCTGTCCGGAGAAGCTGGATATCCCTGCCCTGTTAATGGAGGCGCACAAGATGCTCTACCGGGAAGAGGGGAAGCGGAAGTGGAGTGATTGAGTAGAGTTCACTCGAAAATCCCTTTGACGGGGTTAGAAAACCCCGTCTATCGTCTACGTGTCCGTCATTCCCACGGAAGTGGGAATCCAGTGTGTTGCAGTGGTCTGGATTCCTGCTTCCGCAGGAATGACGGGGAAATTCCAGAATTACCGCAGCGCCAGGTTGACCCTGCTAATCCCGTCCGGGAGATGGGTGATATGGAACCCGAGCCTTTTACAGAGCTTGAGCATCCTTGTGTTATCCGTGAGCACGATCCCGTAGACCTCTTTCAGGCCCTTTTCCTGGGCAATGCCTATGAGCATATCCACGAGCTTATACCCAAGGCCTTTACCCTGAAAGTCGTCATGGATCACAACAGCAAACTCCCCCTTTCTGAAATCGGGTTCTATGATTAGCCTCCCGATTCCGATGAGCCTCTTTCGCTCGCCCTCCCTGAGTTCGGCGACGATTGCCATCTCCCGATCATAATCAATATTGCAGAAGCGGATCAGCATCTCATGGGTGATCTTTTTGATGACCTGGAAGAATCTCCCCCTCAGCGCCTCCTCGGACAGGCCCGTGAGCATCTCCTTTTCCAGCGGTTCGTCTTCCGGTCTCACCGGCCTCAGGAGGACTTCGGTTCCGTCGGATAACCTCCAGGGGGTGACATGTCTCATCGGGTAGGGACTGATCACGAGGTGCGGATAAGGGAATGCAGGTTCTAAGGCTTCTTGATCAATGACGATTCTGGCATCCAGGGCATAGGCCTTTCCATCAGAGATGGCGAGGGGGTTGATATCCATCTCTGCAATCTCCGGGAAATCAACGATCAGATTGGAGAAGCTGACCAGGATCTGCTCCAACTGTTTCATGTCTGCCGGAGGCCTGCCCCTGTATCCCTGGATCATCCTGTACGCCTTTGTCTCTTCCATGAGCCTTCTGGCCAATGTCTGATTTAGGGGCGGCAGCCCGGTAGAAAAATCCCTGAGGATCTCCGCCTCAGTGCCCCCCATGCCGAAGATGATCACCGAACCGAAGTCATTATCCTTCTTAGCCCCCAGGATCAGCTCATAGTCTATCCTCCCGATATCCTTCTGGACAGAGACCCCTGTGATCCGTGCCTCCGGGGCCTTTTCATGAACCCGTTTGATCAGGTCCTCATATTCCCTCTGTAATTGATCATCCGAATAGATCCCGGTGACGACCCCTCCGATGTCGCTCTTGTGGGAGATGTCCGTGGAAACAATCTTAAGGACTACGGGATACCCGATGGAACCGGCTATCCGCAGGGCATCGTCGGCATACTCCGTAAGTTGCGGCCTGACCATCGGGATCCCATAGTTTGCCAGGAATCTCTTTGATTCTTCTTCTGTTAAGATGAATCTCCCGGCCTTTCTGAGTTCCGCAATAAAGACCTTCAAATTATGCTTGGGCGGGGCCTGATCCACCGGCAGTTCATTGGGGGTCTCATAGAGGAGCTGGAGATTCCTGCCGTAGCTGTACATGTAGAGGTATGTCTTCATCGCCTCTTCCGGCGTCCCGTAGGTGGGGATGTTATGTTGATGAAATATCTCCCGTGCCCCCTCAACCTTCCCGCCGCCCATCCATACAGTGATGATCGGTTTTGAGGTCTCCTTTGTAATTGCGGCAATCGCCCTGGCGAGCTCATCGGACTCTGTTGCGCCCTGGGGTGTATAAATGACCACCACGCCATGCACATCCGGGTCGTTCAAACAGATACGAATGGCCCTGGCATACCGGTCAATGCCCGCGTCTCCCAACACATCAACAGGATTCCCTTTACTCCAGTACTGCGGGAGATGTCCATTCAGGGCATTCAGGCTCTCCTCCGAGAGTGTTGCAAGCCGGCCTCCCAGCTCGATCAATGAGTCCGTGGCAATGACCGCGGCCCCGCCTGCATTCGTGATAACGGCTATCCCCCGGCCCCTGGGGAGGTTCTTTGAATGGAGGACCTCGGCCGCATTAAACAGGTCTGAGATCTCCCTGACCCGGACCACCCCCACCCTGTTAAAGGCGGCATCATAGACCTCGTCATCCCCGGCCATGGCTCCGGTATGAGATAGGGCGGCCCTGGCGCTTTCTGTAAACCTGCCCGGTTTCAGGACGATGATCGGTTTATTCCTTGCAAACCCCCTGGCCGCGCTCATGAACTTTTTCGCATTCCCAATACCTTCGATGTAGAGCATGATACTTTTGGTATCAGGGTCATCTCCGAGGAAATCAATCAGGTCGCCAAAGTCGGTGTCAATCATAGAGCCGAGGGATGCAAAGAGGCTGAAGCCGATATGTGTGTTAATGGCCCAGTCCAGGATAGCCGTGCCGAGGGCGCCGCTCTGGGAGATAAAGGCGATCTTCCCCGGCTCAGGGCTGGCCTTCAGAAAGGAGGCATTTAAACCAATAGCGGGCCTGATGATGCCGAGGCAATTGGGCCCCACGATCCGCATCCCATAAGTCTTTCTGACCTCCCGTATCTGGTCTTCAAGCCTTTTTCCCGCTTCCCCTGTCTCTTTAAAACCTGCAGAGATGATGATGACCCCTTCTACTGCCGCCTTCCCGCACTCCGTGAGCACCTCCGGTACGGTCTGTGCCGGTGTGGCTATTACTGCGAGGTCAACCGGTTCCGGAATATCCTCAATGCGGGGATATACCTTTACCCCCAGCACGGTATCTCTCCTGGGATTTACCGGATAGATCTTCCTGTCTTTTGACAGGAGGAGGTTTTCCAGGATGGCCCTTCCGACAGAACCCTCGTGCTGCGAGGCGCCGATCAGTGCAATGGTCTCCGGATTGAAGATCTTGGTTAGCTCACCCATAGTCAACCTCCCTAATTCCGTAATTCCGGGGACACCATACTTAATTATGGTACATAGGTTACGTTCGGGTGCATAATTAACTATAGTGTCCCCGAAATCCAGGACAAAGGATACCATCAAACATGGGGGAGTGCAAAGGGTTGTTTTATAGCAATTGACAAGACCCTGCCGGTTGAGTTTAATAGTGAGGGAGGTATCCAATGCACCAGGGAAAAAGGGCCATAAAGATAAAGAACAGCATGGAGAACATCTCGCCCACAAAGATCATCTGTCTGGGCAGGAACTATCGAAGGCATGCAGAGGAGCTGGGGAATGTCGTCCCTGATAAGCCGATCATCTTTCTGAAGCCCCCATCCTCCCTGATTGTTGAAGGGGAGAAGATCATCCTGCCGTCTCAATCGCAGGATGTCCATCACGAGGTCGAGCTTGGGGTTGTGATCGGGAAGGCAGGAAGGCGCATTCCCCGCGCTAAGGCGGAAGGGCACATCCTGGGATATTGCATCCTCCTCGACATCACGGCACGCGATATCCAGAAGGAGGAGACGAGGCGGGGGGCGCCGTGGATCCTTGCGAAGGGCTTTGATACCTTTGCCCCGGTGTCACAGATTGTCAGAAGGGAGGAGCTTGCCCATCCGGAAGGGCTTGCCATAAGACTCTGGGTGAACGGTGAGACAAGACAAGACTCAAATACCCGTTTTATGATCTTCGGGATTGGAGAGATCGTGGAGTATATCTCTTCCTACATGACCCTTGAAGCAGGGGACATCATCGCTACCGGCACCCCGGAAGGGGTAGGCCCGGTCAGAAAAGGGGATGTTATTACCGCGGAGATTGAAGGGATCGGGAAGGTACGGTTTGAGGTGGGATAACAGACAGGAGGCCAAAGTGTACTTGCTGGAGTACAGCGATGAGTAGTGGTGGAAGTAATTGGGGATGTCCGCATGAAGTGGACGGCAAGTGTCTGCATGTAGAATCACGTTCCTGTGATCCCGGCATGAAGGGTTGTGTGTTATCCGGCCGGTTCCTCTTCAGCAATCCTGAGAAAAATCGCCGTTCCAAGACCCCGAAGGAGACAAAAAAGAAGCAACAGTCAGGAAGGAAAACTTCTCAGAAATAAACCGTGCTGCTACTTTGATTCTATTGGCGCGCCTGGCAGGATTTGAACCTGCAACCCCTTGATTCGTAGTCAAGTACTCTATCCAGTTGAGCTACAGGCGCATTGGAAAGTAAGGACATTTTCAGGGAATTGGGCTGAATTGTCAAGTATAGGGATAGGGCGAGAAGTTAAAAGCTCTGGGCTACATTGATCGAAAAGAGCCATGTGTCAGGGACCACCCCCTCAGGTCCATCTGTCTGAAAGTCCCCGTTGTCCCATGTCAGGAAATAGGAAATTGACGGGGAGATGGTAAAAGGGCCGATTGGGTATTCCAAAGTTGTGTTGAACTCTGCGGAAGGAAATCCTGTTAGCTCATAGTAGTTCGCCTGATAGAAGAGGGTTATCCCCGGAGTTAAGGCCCCTATGGATGTTTCTATGCCGTGGCTGACACCCAGTGTCGCGTAATAGCCGTCTCCGGCATCAAAATCGTAATGGATGCTGAGAGAGGGATTCAGCAAGGCATTGTAAGAGAGGTCGATAAAGACCTCTTGGGAAGGGTCCCATCCCCCCCTGTGAGGGTAATTATAGTGGGCATATCCTGTAGTGAGTGAAATGGCCTGTATCTCCCGGCTATATTGAAGATAGAGGTCAAATTCATTGGCCTTTTTTGTATCCAAATCATAGTTGAACCACAGGATTGCCGAGATTTCTTTAAAAGTTAAAGTAACCTCTGGCTGAACTACCGCCTTGCCATCGCTGTAATCTCTTCCCTGGAAGAGATACTTAGAGGCGAGGGTCATATCCCACCCGATGGAAAATGAAGAGGGGGATTCAGGTTCGAGCCCTTCCGGTTCTTTGCTGCCAGGCTGCTGCTGGGCGGATGCCGTCTGGGTGATGGAGATGTCTGCCGGCGGTTCTGCGATGGCCGGTGAGACCAATAAAAAGAGGACTCCAAGATAGATAGTCAGTAAAAAGGAAGCTAAAGGCTTATTCATCGGGTTCCTCTATATTTTCCAATAAGTTCCAAGCAGAGATGGTATCGGATATAGAGATAAGGGTCTTTAGGTTAGGGTTTGAGCTGTAAACATTTTGCATTTTGACATGTAGTTCCTTATAATTTCTGTTCATGCGGATAGGTTCTAAATTTCTTACCCGCGAGATCAAGTCCTTCGGGTCTAAGTTGGGCCTTGCTCAGGTTGGGGTTGCGCCTCCGGACTTATCCCTATGGGGGGAGAGATTCCGGCATTGGCTTGATCAGGGATTTGAAGGCGAGATGCGTTATATGGCACGGGATGCCAGCCGGCGCACAGATCCCCGCGCGGTATTCCCGGAGGTGAGGTCCGTCGTTGTTGTATCCATGAATTATTATCCGGGAGACCGCTATAGAGGATGTCTTCAGGATCCGGCAGCAGGCTATGTTGCCAATTATGCACTCCATGAGGACTATCACCCCCTCATCGAGTCGAAATTGACTCAACTCCTTCAGCATATTCGTAGTCTTACAGACGACAAGGTGCAGGGTAAGATCTATGTAGATACAGGGCCAGTGCTTGAGAAGGCCTTTGCGGTTATGGCGGGCATGGGATGGATGGGGAGGCATTCGCTCCTCATCAGCCAGGACGCAGGTTCCTGGTTGCTGCTGGGTGTGCTGCTCCTCGATGTAGAGCTTGACTTTGATGAACCGGTGAGAGATCAGTGCGGTGACTGCACGAGGTGTATCGAGTCCTGTCCGACCCAGGCCATTCTCTCGCCTTATGTGGTGGATGCGAGACGGTGTATTTCTTATCTTCTGGGTGAGTTAAAGGGCGCGATACCCGTAGAGATGCGGCCTCGGATCGGGAACAGGGTATTTGGCTGTGACGATTGTCAGTGGGCATGTCCCTACAACAAAGGGGCAGTGGTATCTACAGAGGCGTCCTTCTCGCCAAAGAAGGAGTTGACATTCCCCAGCCTTATCGTTTTAATGGGGATGAGAGAGGAGGATTTTAAGGGCCTCTTTTATAACAATCCGGTGATGCGGGTTAAGAGGAACCGATTTCTGAGAAACGTGGCCGTGGCCTTGGGAAATTCTGGGGATCAGAGGGCTGTGCCGGCGCTGGAGAAAAGACTAAGCGACCCGGACCCTATGGTGAGAGAGCATGTGGAGTGGGCAATCAATAGATTAGCTGAATCTCCCCCTTTAGAAAAGGGGGAAGGGGGGATTTGATCGTTGATTTTCAGGTAAAAGGAAGCAGGGACAGGCACTATGCGATACGGTGAAGAGGAGATCAGGAAGGCAGAGCTTGAGAGATGGGAAAATCCCTATCCTGACCGGGACTATGTGATTGACATCTCATTTCCGGAATTCTCATGCCTTTGTCCGCGCTCCGGTTATCCGGACTATGCGACCATAAAGATCAGCTATGTGCCTGATAAGTATGTTGTAGAGTTACGCTCTCTGAAGCTCTATCTCAACAGGTTCCGGGATCAGCACATATCGCATGAGTCTGCGACCAATAAGATCTATGATGACCTGCGAAACCTGCTGGGGCCGAGGAAGATCGAGCTGGTTGGCGACTGGAATCCGAGGGGAAATGTGAAGACGGTGATCCGGGTTTCGTCTGAGAATTCCAAAGGAGCCCAATAAATTGGGCAACTACTCGTGACGAAGTCCACTGGGAATTCCCCCTGATGGAGAAGCCTTGATCAAATCCCCCCTTGCTCCCCTTTTCTAAAGGGGGGGACTTCACTTAGAATCCCTGATTTTTGCGGCAAGCTTGGTGGCCTCTGAGACGCAATGTCCCACAGAAACCCCGTTGAGATAGTTTCCCGCCAAATAAAGCCCTGGTATGTCCTGCATTCCCTTTTCTATGGAATGGATGCGCCCCTGATGTCCAATGTTATACTGCGGTATTGCCCTCGAGTGTCTTATAACCCGCACAAATTCCGGTTTTGTCTCAATCTGAAGAATGCTCCTTAAATCCCTTAAGGTCATTTCGATCAGCTCGTTGTCGTTATATTCAAGAATATCCGTCTTTCTTGCCCCGCCGAGAATGTTTGTGAATGCGGCCTTTCCGTCAGGGGCACGCCCTGGGAATATGGAAGAGCTCCATATCGCACCGAGGATATTATAACCCCGGGACATGGACTCCTTTGATGGGATGAGAAAACCGAAGCCATCGAGGGGGTGTCTGATCTCTCTCCGGTCCAGGCCTGTA